>DASRMA010000179.1:0-33003 GCA_035648155.1 Desulfosporosinus sp. | reverse complement strand
TATACTTGTCTTGAAATACATAGTGAGTGTAAATAGGAATGTTTTCAGAAGCACACTCTATTTAGTGGACTAAATTTCTTATATTGAAGAGACACCATGAGCAAATAATGAGCTGAATCTTAGCAATGCTCTTAGTACATCATCTGCATCCGCAATTTGTCAGCGACCATCGCTACAAATTCCGAATTCGTGGGTTTACCACGATCGACATTGATAGTGTACCCAAAATAGCGATTCATAAAATCAACGTTTCCTCGATCCCAAGCCAATTCTATCGCATGACGAATTGCCCGTTCGACACGACTTGGAGTGGTATTATATTTAACAGCAATCATCGGATAAAGTTCTTTGGTTACAGCTCCAAGTAGCGTTACATCCAGAAGCACGTTAACGATAGCATCCCGCAAATACTGGTAACCTTTGACATGCGCCGGTACCCCCATTTGATGGATCATTCGAGTGACTTCAACTTCATGATTTTTCGTGGTCGGTGGCAAGATTCCATTCGAAAGTTGCGTATTAGACATATTTCTGGCGTTTGTCCCCGTATTGGCACCTTGCACTCCATTGGAGGAATCCGTAAAATCATCTACTAATTGGCGAATTCGTTTACCCAAGGTGTCCAAATCAAACGGTTTTAATATGTAGTAATCTGCTCCAAGATTTACGGCACGTTGGGTCATTGCCTCTTGCCCAAAGGCTGTTAATATTATAATCTTAGGTTTTTGAGCCGTATTTTGCAGTTTTTCTAGGACACCCAAACCATCAAGGTGAGGCATAATAATATCTAATAACACAACATGAGGTTCTTCCCGTGAAATTAGCTCCAGAGCCTCATTCCCATGATACGCCACCCCAACGAGGGTCATATCTTCTTGCCGCTCAATAAATTCCTTGACTACCTCGACAAATTCACGGTTGTCATCTGCCAACAAGACTCGTATAGGCCTTTGCATTTCCCAGGATCCTCCTCATTTTTAACATGTTAAATTTATTATTTCGACAATTGGTCTCTATATTCCTTCTTTGAAAAGGTAGAAATCGTTGTAATAATGAAGAAAGAGCAACTTTTATTAAAAAGATGCTCTTTCTTCTCGGCGGCCCTTATTATATTTTTAAGCCACTTTTCCTTTTGCCAGCTGACTACTCTCATTGATCATATTTTGTATGAACACACCGTAACCTCGTTGACTATCATTGACAAACACATGAGTAACTGCTCCAATTATTTTCCCATCTTGAATAATTGGACTTCCACTCATTCCTTGGATTATACCACCAGTAATTTCAAGTAGCCGTGAATCCGTCACTCGGACGATCATATTCTTACTGTCCGAACGATTGTGCATCACTCGATCAATAGTTACATCAAATTCTTCGATCTTTTCGCCCTGAATCACAGTATATATTTTAGCTGGGCCCACTTTGACCTCGGATTCCCATCCTACCGGAATTGCTTGTTTATAGTAAGGGTTCACGACAGGTCCGCTCATTACTCCAAAAATACCTGTCATAGTATTTTTTTCAATTGTTCCTGTAAACGTTGAGTTGGTTACGAAAGAACCGATTTTCTCACCAGGGCTGCCACGTTTTCCTTTTTCAATGCCATAAATTGTCGAGGCCATCACTTTCCCGTTAGACACTTCAATTTTCTGATTCGTGTCGGCATCCGTGATCACATGTCCAAGAGCGCCATATAGACCAGTAAACGGATCTAGAAAGGATAGCGTTCCAACTCCTGCGGCTTCATCCCGAACAAATAAACCCATACGATACCTTTCTGTATCCAAACAAAAAACTGGTTTAATAGTTTTTTCTACAATCTGCTCTTTATGCTTGTAAACAACATGAACATTACCTTTTTGTTCTCCACCTAGATTAATGGCATTCGACACCTCCTGATCTGTACGGACTTCTAAATTATCAATTTTTAACAGAATATCTCCTACTTCGATTCCAGCTTCCTTGGCAGGAAACAATTTGTTGCCAGCTTTATCGATTACTGGCGCTTGCCCCACCACCATAACCCCTTTCGTCTTTAATGTGACCCCAATAGACTGACCTCCAGGTATTAATTTCATAGGATTCATCACAACAACCTCACCGGATTTTAAGGGGAAAATCCCAAATAACTTATAAGAAACTTCTACTATTTCCGATTCTAGAGAATTGGACATCACTGAAGATACAGGAGTGATCTCATTTGATGACTCTCTTTCTACTTTAATGAGTTTGGACCAAATGCCATTCAATTGAATGTTTTCATTACTGATAAGAAAATGATTTTCTGGCAGTTTCACCAACTGTTGAAAGTTTGGATTGAAACTTATGAAGGAACAGAACAAGAGACTTACAAAGAATATAACGCTCTTCTTTTTCACTTTCTTATCATCCTCCACTCTTGTTATCTCCCCAACTCTCTTCCTTTTTTTCGTCTAAACTTTAAACGAATTCTATGTTAAACTAACCAATTTTTTTACGTTTCATCCTGTCAAATACCATCCAAACTTTCTAAATAAATGGCAAATATGACAGAAAAAAGACTGCATATTTCTATTTGCAGTCTTCCAGCTTGATAAATCCCATATTAAAAATTGTCAACCATTATTATTCCAATTTATTTAAATATTATTATGATGTCCCGATCTCTGCCATAACTCCTGAGCGTGTTTGCGGGTTATTTCTACTTCTCCGCCTCCGAGCATGCGGGCAAGTTCCTCAATGCGCTCTAATTCTGACAAAGCTTGTACCTGGGTCCGTGTTCTTTCGCCATTCTCCTCTTTCACAATGCCGTAATGAACCTCTGCAAATGCGGCCACTTGCGCAGCATGAGTAATACAAAAGACCTGTTTGTTTTGCGCAATTTTCGCTAGCTTTTCACCCACTTTGTGAATTGTCCTGCCACCAACTCCGCTGTCAACTTCATCAAATATGAAGGTTCCTACAGTCTCTACTTTGGCTAGTAGGCTTTTCAGGGCCAACATTAAGCGGGACATTTCTCCTCCAGAAGCCACTTTTGCCAAGGGCTTAGGAGGTTCTCCAAGATTTGCCGAGAAATAAAATTCTACCAGCTCTGCTCCGCCGTTCATGGGTTCTGTGTTCGGCGTGAACCGAACTTCAAACCGACTTCTCTCTAAGCTCAGATCTGCAAGTTCAAGGGTTAGACCAGTTTCGATGAGTTCAGCAATTTTATGGCGCTTCTGGCTAAGCTCGTCTGAGACTTTCTTATAAGCTTTGAGTGTTATTTTTTTTTCTTTATGGATTGTTTCAAATTGTTCCTGGATATGAGTTATTTGATCTAACTCTTCAAGCATTCTCGAACGTTCTTCCAAAATTTCATTCAAGATCGCTCCATATTTACGAAGCTTATTTAATTGAATTAGTCTCTCTTCAATCTGTTCAAGCCGGTCTGGCTCATACTCAAAATTATCCTTATACACTCTGACTTGGTCAGCCAAGTCTTCTACTGCATAATAGATGGTTTCCACCTGATCGAAAACATTAAACTCTTCATCTAGACGACCGAGCTCTTGAAGTGCCTTACGCGTTTGACCTAACAAGTCAAACACTGCAAGTTTGCCCGCTGAGCCCTCATAAAGTGCAACATAAGCTTCAGCAACCAAATCCGTAATACGCTCCGCATTGGTTAAGCGTTTTTTTTCCTGTGTGAGTTCTGCCTCTTCTCCTGGAAGTGGATTAATACGATCAATTTCATCAATTTGATAACGAAGGATTCCCTCTCTTTTTTGACGTTCCTCCTCGGAAATAGACAGCTTCAGTTCTTTGCGAATTATCGCATGATAGGCCTTCGACGCTTCATTTACTAACAGGACATCGTCCTGAAGCCCCCCGAGCGCATCTAATAGATCTCGATGGGTTTCTGCGCGAAAGAGAGACAGATGGTCTATTTGACCATGAATATCCACGAGACCTTCGCAGAGCGAACGATAGAGGGTCAGTGGAATTGTCCGTCCCTGAAGGCGACAGATGTTTCTTCCAGAGACATTTATTTCGCGATAAAGGAATAATTGACCTTCTTCAACAGGATATCCTGCCAATTCAAGCCTCTTTAAGGACTGCGGGTCAAGATCTTCCAAGACTCCTTCAATCCGTGCCTGTGGGTCCCCATGCCTTATAAGATCTGCACTAACCCGTCCACCCAGAAGGACTCCAAGCGCATCAATCAGCATTGATTTTCCTGCGCCAGTTTCTCCCGTGAAGACCGTTAACCCCCTGCCAAACTTCAATCGTACCTCTTCCATCAGGCCAAAATTCTCAACGCGCAATTCAGCTAGCATATTGCCCTCCTATCCAAGCAAGGTGGTAATCCGCTCTAAGACTGCCGAAACAGCCTCTTTTGGCTTGATGACCAAAAGAATCGTGTCATCCCCTGCTACTGTACCGATGACCTCTTCCCAATTGCTATTATCCAGGACTGCCGCTAAGGCATGGGCATTTCCCGGAATCGTTCGAATGACCACAAGGCTTTCTGTGTCATTAATCGAAACCACGGTTTCTCGAAGGACACGCTTAAGACGGTCTTGTCGGTTAATCGGATGCACTTCGTTAGGAACCGCATAACGGTATTCGTCATTTGCACTAGGGATTTTAATCAGACCCATTTCTTTAATATCCCGGGAGACCGTTGCCTGCGTGACATCAAAGCCAGACTGGTGCAATTTATCGGCAAGATCTTCTTGGGTACGAATGATCTCCTTGGTGATAATTTCCTGAACCTTCATCTGGCGTCGAGCTTTCATAAAACTTACCTCCTTTTATCGAGGTTCGAAGTTCGAAATTCGAATCTCGCGTATAGCGCATACACACACTTAACTCGCCTAACTCTCGTTCCTCGCGCCTTGCCCATCCCGTATAACCGTTCCTGTTCCCGCCTCGTACCTGGAATCTCGAATATCGACCTCGATATTACTCATGCCAACGGTCTCTCAATTTCTCTCTCACCACTTGGGGAAAACTTCGACTTCCTAGTCGAATAAGTTGAGCCTTTATTTTGTCAGTTTTTATAATGACTGTATCTCCTGTACGAATCCCGACACTATTTCTCCCATCGAAGGTTACTAAACATTGCTGTCCACTGGTTAAAATAATCTCAACTTCTTCCGAATCCGAGACCACCACAGGACGTGCAGACAGGGAGTGGGCGGCCAAAGGCGTTAGTAAAATTGCTTGAACATTTGGGCTTATGATGGGCCCACCAGCCGAAAGGGAATAGGCAGTAGAGCCAGTTGGAGTGGAAACTATCAAACCATCGGCTGGATAACTTATAGTCGGTTCCCCCGACAGATTCGCTTGAAGCGTAATGACTGAGTCGGTGCTTTCTCTAGAAAACACAACATCATTTAAGACGAGATGCGTTTGATCGGCCGTGCCAACCCGCTTAACAACAGCACTCAACATCAACCGTTCTTGTATAATATAATCCTGTCTCAAAACCTTTTCTAAGGCTTCAAAAACGTCTTCACGCTCAATTTCACACAGAAAGCCTAACCTACCAAAATTAACTCCTAACACTGGGATTCCAAACGACGCACCTTCTCGAGCTGCTTGAAGGAGTGTCCCATCGCCACCCAAGGAAATAAGAAATTGTGCTCTACGCTCTATAATATCTTTCCACTCTGTTAGAACTTCCCATCCATGGGCTTCAAACCAAGTTTTAATCTGGATGCTAAAGGTCTGAGCTTCCGGTTTACTCATGTTGAGCCATAAACCAACGACCCTTTCCATTCGTTAACCCGTCTCTTTCTGAGCATTTTGAACCACGCGTTCAAGCTCTAATTGCCAATCTATTCCTGTACCTTCTTGCAACCCCAGCCAAGCAAGGTATTCTATATTTCCTTCCGGGCCACGAATTGGTGAATAATCCAAACCCAAAACATGAAAACCCACGTTTTCTGCTTGGCTGAGGACAAACTCGAGAACTTGTCTATGAACTGCACTATCTTTAACGACGCCTTTTTTCCCCACATGCTCACGTCCGGCTTCGAATTGAGGTTTAATTAAAGACAACACCTGCCCGTCTTCTTTAAGAATGGCAAGCATAGCTGCAAATATTTTAGTAATCGAAATAAATGCTACATCGGAAACAATAAAGTCCACCCGTTCAGGAAGAGATTCCTCCTTTAAATAACGGGCATTCACTCGTTCCATCGAGACAACACGGGGATCTGTACGCAGCTTCCAATCCAGCTGTCCATACCCCACATCCACAGCATAAACTCGTCTCGCACCATTTTGCAAGGCACAATCAGTAAACCCTCCCGTAGAGGACCCTATATCTGCAACCACTTTATCCTTAAATGCAAGCGAAAAAGCGTCTACTGCTTTGGCTAGTTTTAACCCGCCACGAGAGACAAAAGGCATCGATTGTCCTTTAAGTTCAATCTGAACGTCTTCTGGTAATTCCGTGCCGGGTTTATCCACTCGTTGTCCACCGACAAACACTATTCCTGCCATGACCATTGCTTTCGCCTTTTCACGACTAGTTGCTAACCCGTTCTTAGCCATTAAAACATCAACGCGTTCTTTCCTTTTAGCCACAATATTCCTTCCGTCCCTTCCTCCGAGACTCCCACTTCTATACGCGGGAGGGCACAACGGGGTGAAGCAAGCGTTCTGCTGCTTGTACGATCCCTTTCACCGATAAGCCATGAACGTCATGAAGTCGGGAAATTGGTCCCTGATCCACAAACCCATCATACCCTAGGCGTTCAAGCGCTACTCCATCAATTCCTTCCTCATCTAGAAGTTCTAAAATTGCGCTTCCCATGCCACCTTTGAGGATATGGTCTTCAACCGTTACTATCTTCTTTGTTAAGCGTGCATAGTGTAATATCAGTACACGATCGAGTGGACTAATAAAACGCAGGTTAATTACCGCAGCATCCACACCGTGTTTACGCAACTCCTGAGCTGCTTGAAGACAGGTATTAGCCATAGGCCCGATTCCAATCAAGGTCACATCTTTCCCTTCACGTAAAACTTCCGCTTTACCGATGGGAATTTCCTTTAGGGTTTCATCCATTGTGACACCCTGACCCACGGATCTTGGGTAACGCAATGCTACTGGTCCACAATGTTGTAACGCCGTATAAAGCATATGTTGTAATTCGTTTTCATCTTTTGGAGCCATAAAGATCAGATTAGGTATAATCCTAAAGAAGGAGATGTCAAAGACCCCATGATGCGTGGGTCCGTCATCACCTACGACTCCAGCACGATCTATCGCTAAAACAACATTGGCTTGCTGTAAACACACATCGTGCAACACTTGGTCATAAGCCCGCTGATAAAAAGTTGAGTAGATGGCGACGACAGGCTTAAGGCCTCCAAACGCCAAGCCTGCTGCAAAGGTTACAGCATGTTGTTCTGCAATTCCAACATCATAAAAGCGATCTGGAAATTGACTAGCAAACCCTTTAAGTCCGGTCCCACCCGGCATAGCCGCGCTGATTGCGACAACCTTAGGGTCTTCCTTGGCGATAGAGCATAGCGTTTCTCCAAAAACTGCTGTATAGGTAGGTGGAGCTGGTTTCTTGATAATTTTCCCTGTTTTCGGCTCGAACGGGCCAACTCCATGAAAAATATCTGGATTTTCTTCTGCTGGTTTGTACCCTTTCCCTTTACGCGTCACGACATGGACAAGCACGGGTCCTTTTTTATTCGCAGCCTGGTTTAGCAACTGTTCGACTAAGGCCTGATCATGTCCATCAATGGGCCCCAAATAGGTGAAACCCAGTTCCTCAAAAATCAATCCAGGAACTAAGAGATATTTCAAACTATCTTTAGCTTTGGCAACCGCTTTAGCTACTTTTGTCCCAATCACTGGAATTCGTTTTAAGAGATACTCAATATCCTCTTTTCGCTTGTCATACCGTGGGTCAGATCTCAAGCGACTGAGGTAGGAAGACATGGCCCCAACATTCGGGGAAATAGACATTTCGTTGTCATTGAGCACCACAATCATATTAGTTTCACTATGTCCGGCATGGTTTAACGCCTCATATGCCATGCCGCCAGTCATCGCCCCATCTCCGATGACCGCCACAACATTGTGGGACTCTCCCAGCACATCTCTTGCTTTAGCAAATCCAACGGCAGCGGAAATAGACGTACTAGAATGACCTGTTTCAAAGCAATCACAGGCGCTTTCTGCCCGCTTAGGAAAGCCGGACATTCCATTATATTGACGAATGGTCTTAAACTGGTGCAAGCGTCCCGTCAAGAGCTTATGTACATAGGTCTGATGACCGACATCCCAGACAATCTTGTCGCGAGGGCTATCAAATGTCCGGTGTAGCGCCAAGGTAAGTTCTACGACCCCTAGATTCGGTGCCAAATGTCCACCATTCTTGGAGACCACGTCAATCATTTCCTGCCTAATCTCTTGCGCAAGTTCTTTAAGTTCATTCATATCTAAGGTGCGCAAGTCCTGCGGCGCATGTATACTTTCGAGCAGTCCCATCCTTCTGGCCCCCTTGTTATAGTTATATGATAAACCCTACAATGATCCCTACGCTCACACCCCCAAAGACCTCAAAGGGGGTATGGCCGATCAGTTCTTTTAATCGCTTTTGGTCAAAATTAAGGCTCGGTGACAACCGATCAACTAACTGATTGAGTACTTCTGCTTGTTTACCAGCGGCTCGTCTTACGCCTGTCGCATCATACAACACAATCATACCAAAAACGGCCGCAACCGCGAATATTGGTGAATCCCACCCATAGTATTTTCCGATTCCAAAAGCCAAAGCACTTACCGTTGCAGAGTGGGAACTTGGAAACCCGCCTGAGCTAAAAATGAGTTGGAAATCAAGTTTCCTTAGCAAGATCACACTCACTAGGACTTTAAGTATCTGTGCTATAGACCAAGCCGTGACAGCTGAAACTAGAATTGCATTGTAAAATAGTCCTTGAATAATCGGCATGCTAACGCCCCTTTCAATGCTGGCGCTGTTCAATAAAGGTTGCGAGATCAGTTAGAAAAGTTGCGCCTCCATTAAAGGATTTTAAAGCAGTTTGTGCTTTTAATATTTGGGTATGCAATTGGCCCTTGGCACCTTCGAGGCCAAGCAACGAAACATAGGTCGCCTTCCCCTGACGAAGGTCACTCCCCGCGGGCTTACCCAGTATTTCGCTACTCCCTACGACATCCAAAATATCGTCTTTTATTTGAAATGCCAAACCCAACGCCTGGGCATAATCGGTCAGTGCCTTAATCTGCTGCTCTGTTCCTCCCGCTAAAATTCCCCCGAGTCGGGCAGAAGCCGTCAATAACGCACCTGTTTTCCCCTTATGAATCGCTTCTATTTCGTCTAAGTTCAGCGTTTTTCTTTCTGCCGTCACATCTGCAACCTGCCCTCCAACCATACCAGCTTTTCCTGCGGCTACGGCAACTTCACGGATAATACGAAGCTGTCTCTCCGGATGGCCAGCTCCTGGATCCGCGAGCAGTTCGAAGGCGTAAGTCAATAACGCATCCCCAGCCAAAATTGCGTTGGCCTCCCCGAATACCTTGTGATTTGATAATCTTCCCCTACGATAGTCATCATTATCCATAGCTGGCAAATCATCATGAATTAAAGAATATGTATGAATAAGCTCCAGCGAAACCGCAGCGGGTAGAATTGTTTTCGGGTCTCCTCCCACGGCTTCTGCTGATGCCAGCGCCAAAACTGGTCGAATACGTTTTCCACCGCCGATTAGGGAATAATACATGCTCTGATTTAAGATCTCTTTGTCCCACGGCAATTGCTCCAGGAACTGTTCAACCATGGTCAAATATCGTTGAAAGGTTACTTTGAACACGTTCGACCTTCACCCTTTCATTTCAAAACTTGCAGATTTTATCTGCAACTGTCCATCAGGACCAACGAGCAGAATTTCCATCTGTTTTTCTGCTTGATTCAGCACACTAGAGCAATGTTGAACAAGACCCACACCTTCCTTGAATAGAGTCAAGGCTTTTTCCAGCGGAAGATCTTTTTGCTCCAGTGTTTTAACGATTGTTTCTAGATGTTGCAGACCTGTTTCCAGTGAAACCGTTTCTTCTTCAAGCTCAGAAGGCTCAACAAAGAGGTCGTCCGTCCACTTTTCTTTGCTCATGGGATTAATCCTCCTTCTCTAACACTTGACAACGTAATGTTCCTTGTCCTAAACGAATTCGAATTTGTTCCTGCAGCTCTACCTGGCTCGCGGAACGCAAAAGGGTTCCTTCTGTATCGTAAGCCAAAGAGTATCCTCGGCCTAGAATAGCCAAAGGACTCAGTAAATCCAATTTAGCAGTCAATAAATTAAGTATACCATTTTTATCCGCTAGAAATCTAGTCATGCTCTCCTGAAGGCGCATTTGCAGGGTATCTAACCGTTGACGATTCTGATCGATTCGCCAGAAAGGATCTTTGAGTGGTCCTTTGTTGGCCAGCCCTTCCAGAATTTGACGTTTACGCTCAATAATCATCCCCATACTGCTTTGCAGCTGAAGACTTAACTGAGCCACCAGAAACTGCAAATCCTGCAAAATCGGAACGGCAAGTTCTGCCGCTGCCGAAGGGGTTGGTGCTCTTAAGTCCGCTACGTAATCCGAAATGGTCACATCGGTTTCATGCCCCACAGCTGAGATAATTGGTATTACAGAGGCTGCTATAGCGCGGGCAACTACTTCCGTGTTAAAGGCCCATAACTCTTCTAAAGAACCCCCACCACGGCCAATAATAATTACATCGACTGCTGCATAGCGGTTAAGCCGAGCAATTGCCTCAGCCAATTCCCGCGGTGCTGCTTCCCCTTGGACTGCAGAGGGTGCCAAGATCCAGGACATGCTGGGATTTCGGCGACCCATAATGTTAATTATATCCTGAATAACCGCTCCTGTTGGGCTCGTCACAATCCCAATTTTCCGAGGAAAACGAGGAATCACTTTTTTGGCTAAGGGGTCAAATAGCCCTTCTTCAGCCAGTTTCTTTTTAAGTTGCTCAAAGGCCAAATACAGTTGTCCAAGTCCACTTGGTTCCATCTCTTCTGCATATAATTGAATCGTTCCCTCTCGCTCGTACATACGAACATTTCCCCGAATCATGACCTTTAACCCGTCTGTGGGTATAAATTTCACGCGTTCAGACCGACTTTTAAACATAACCGCTTTGAGACTAGAAGACTGGTCTTTCAGCGTAAAGTACCAGTGTCCGGAAGCACGGTGGTTTTTAAAATTCGAAAGTTCACCACTAATCCAGCAGTTTTTCAATTCCACTCTATCCTGCAAGACTTGGGCAATTTGACTCACAAGCTCGGATACTGTCCATATTTTGGGCATTACTTCACCTCAACGTCTATCATAACATAAAGAAAAGGGAGGATGAAATTCATCCTCCCTTTTCTTTATGTGGTTCGATATTTGAAAATCGTCGTTCGAAGTCCGAAGTCCCAAATCCAAAGGTTCGAACCACGTATCACGAACCACGAACATCGATTTCTACATTCTGCTTTGGACGACAGCCACCGTCTCGGCACAAAGGACAGCTGCTTGTTTAAACAATCTGGTTCGTTCAGCCTTTACCCGTTCTTGATAAGCCTCATCTTTAATCCCGGGAAGGTTAATATCTACACTAAGCATAGCTGATTTCAAGGCACTCTCGGCTAAATATGCCGCGACGCCAACATCACTGATTGCTCCTTTGTTACCAATTGGAGCAAGTTCTTGCGCTAATTGTAGGATTTTAAAACAATTTTGCGAGATTCCTAGTGGCGTATCCGTAGCTGAGACTAAAACCTTTTGCAGTTTCTCTGTGCGTACGGTTTTTTCGTCTTCAGTGCTTTTTGGCAATTTCAACACGGACATGAAATTAGAGAATTCAGCGATATCTTGAGTCAAGCCAGTTTTTAATAAGGAAAGTACCATTTCGGACTGAGATAATATTTCTTTCACTTGCGGTTCTACGTCTTTATACTTTTCCTTGCCAAGGGTGAGATTAGCCACCATGCAAGTCATGGACGCAGCCAGTGCACCCACATAAGCAGAAACACTACCTCCACCTGGTGTCGGCGAGGAACTCGATGAAACCGTCAGAAATTCTTCCGTCGTCCATTCCCAAACTTTATTTGAATCCATTAAAGCACTCCCCCTTGCAGAACAATTCCTTTAAGGACATTTCGCATCACCAAAGCCGTGGTCAAAGAACCAACTCCACCCGGTACCGGAGATATCAGAGCGGCTACTTCTTGAACACCTTCAAAATCCACATCTCCGCAAATTCCACCTGGAATTTCATTGATCCCTGCATCAACGACAATCGCACCGGGCTTAACCATGTCTTTTGTAATCATTTTAGCGCGGCCTACAGCTGCAATCAAGATATCGGCCTGCCGTGTGAACGCCCCTAAATCAGGTGTTTTGGAGTGACAAATGGTGACAGTGGCATCGTGTTTTAAAATAAGGAAAACAAGAGGTTTACCCACGGTTTCTCCACGGCCGACAAGAACAACATGTTTTCCGGCAATCTTAATACCGGAACGCAAAAGTAACTCGATACAGCTTAGTGGCGTTGCCGGGAAAAGACCGTCCTGGCCGCTTAAGATATACCCACGATTAATGGGATGAACCCCATCTACATCCTTGTCCGGACGCACTGCCGCCATAATATTATTTTTGGAAATCCCCTTAGGAAGAGGGAGTTCAATCATAATACCATGAACTTCTTCGGCTTGGTTCAAAAGGTCAATTCGTGCTAGAATATCTGCTTCTGGTGTATCTCCTGCCATCGTGAAGAGTTCAAAGGCCATGCCTATACCCTCACAGACTTTCTGCTTCGATCGTGCATACACGACTGAAGCAGGGTCATCTCCCACCAGGATTACCGCGAGTTTAGGCTGTACCCCTTTATCTTTCCACTGGGCAATTTCCACACGAATTTCTTCCTTAAGTACCTTTGCCACTGCTTTACCATCTAATAACTGAGCCAATTGACACACTCCTTTCAAGATCAACTACGCTTCAATTCGAAGGCATTTTTACTTATTCATTTAGCCGCTTTAAGATATTCGTTGATTCCACAAGCCGCTTTTTTACCGGCTCCCATCGCCAAGATAACGGTAGCAGCACCTGTAACAATGTCTCCACCCGCAAAGACACCGGGCTTAGAAGTCATTAGCGTTTCCTCGTCTGCAACAATGTTACCCCGTTTGTTCAAAACCAATCCAGGAGTAGACGTTGTCACCAAGGGATTAGGTCCTTGGCCAATCGCCACGACCACGGTATCCATCGGAATCTCGAATTCCGATCCTGGAATAGCAATCGGAGAACGTCGCCCAGAAGCGTCCGGCTCACCAAGTTCATATCTCAAACAAGTTAAGCTTTTAACCCATCCACGCTCATCTCCGTCGATGGAAACTGGATTCGTTAAGAGACGAAATTGTATACCCTCTTCTTCCGCATGCTCTAACTCTTCATTCCTGGCTGGCATCTCTGCACGAGATCGACGATAGACAATATAAACATTTTCCGCGCCTAAACGTAAGGCCGTGCGCGCGGAATCCATAGCGACATTTCCGGCACCGAGCACTGCTACATTTTTACCTATTTTTACGGGGGTTGCATAGTCTGGGAACTTGTAGCCCTTCATCAAATTAGTCCTCGTCAAAAATTCGTTCGCGGAATATACCCCATTAAGATTTTCTCCAGGGATATCCATAAAGTACGGAAGCCCGGCACCTGTACCAATAAACACCGCGTCATACCCGTTTTCCATCAGTTCATCTACTGAAGTGATTTTGCCAACTACTTGGTTTGTGAGGATTTCAACGCCCATTAGTTTAAGGTTTGCTATTTCCGTCTGCACAATTTCCTTAGGTAACCGGAACTGAGGAATTCCGTACATCAAAACGCCTCCAGCAACGTGCAGCGCTTCAAAAATAGTCACTGCATGTCCCAACTTAGCTAAATCACCAGCACAGGCTAATCCTGAAGGACCGCCCCCGATGATGGCTACACGTTTACCAGTCGGCGCCACTTTCTCAAGCTTGGCTTCTCCTGACTTCATACCAAAGTCCGCAGCAAAACGTTCTAGACGCCCCACCGCGACTGACTCCCCTTTGATGCCTAGAATACATTTAGCTTCACATTGAGATTCTTGAGGGCAAACTCGACCACAAACTGCCGGTAAAGAATTCTTGATTTTCAGAACTTTAGCAGCCTCCGCAAAGTCTCCATCAGCAATCCTTTTAATAAAATCCGGAATGAGAACTTCTACTGGACAGCCCGTAACGCACTTGGGTTTCTTACATTGTAGACACCGCTTTGCTTCTTCCACAGCATTTTCCTGTGTGTAGCCTAGGGCTACTTCATCGAAGTTATGTGCCCTTACCTGAGGATCTTGGCAAGGCATTTCATGACGAGGTATTTTTACTTTCTTTGTCTTTTCAACAATCTCTGTCATTAGTGATGCCCTCCTTCGTGGTCACATTCCAGTCGCGCCTTGGCCCGATTCTCTTCGTCCTTATAAAATGCTAAACGTTTCATAGCTAAATCAAAATCAACCAGATGTCCATCGAATTCGGGTCCATCCACACAGGCAAATTTGGTCTCATTGCCGACACTAATCCGACAAGCACCGCACATGCCAGTGCCGTCAACCATAATCGGATTCATGCTGACTATAGTTTTGATACCCAAAGGCCTGGTATATTCCACAACTGCTCTCATCATGACCATGGGACCAATTGCCCAAATCACCTTAACTTTATGTCCTTGGGCTATGACCTGAGCTAGCCCGTCTGTCACAAATCCTTTAACACCCATGCTACCATCATTCGTCGCAATAACAACTTCATTACTGACGGCACGCATTTCTTCCTCTAAAATCAGAAGATCCGCACTACGGGAACCTAAGACGGAAATCACATGATTCCCGGCAGCTTTTAAAGCCCGTGCGATCGGATATATCGGAGCAATTCCCAAGCCCCCTCCAATACAAACAACGGTGCCATGATTTTCAATTTCTGAAGCGACACCTAAGGGACCAACAAAATCTTCAAATTTATCGCCTTCATTCATTGCTATGATGAGAGCAGAAGAATATCCTACATCTTGCACAACAATGGTGATGGTACCTTTCACTCTGTCAAAGTCCATAACGGTTAGCGGAATACGCTCGCCCAGCTCATCGACACGTACAATAACAAATTGGCCTGGTTCTACTTTGGCCGCCACAGCCGGTGCGTCAACTTCTAACAAAGCGATGGCCGGTGCCAATAGTCTCTTTTTAACAACGCGGTACATTTTACTCCCCCTCAGTGTATAGATAATTCCTCATATATTATACTAATTCGAGGTGTTACGCCTTATTCCTTCAATTGTACAATATAATAACAAATAAATTAGAAGATTAGAATAATTATCGGTAGTTACCCTTGAAAAAAGATCCCATGCAATTACTTGCTTTTGGGATCTTTACGTTCTACTTTCGCGACACTACCTACGACTCGGTCGAGAATTCCATTAACGAATTTTGCCGATTCCTCGCCCCCGAATCGTTTTGCCAACTCGATCGCTTCATTGAGACTCACACGTCCAGGTATATCCGGACAGAAAAGAATCTCATACGTAGCTAAACGCATCACATTACGATCCACGTTCGCCATACGGCTAAGTGTCCAATCCTGAGCAATTGAAGCAATCACTTGATCGATTTCATCCTGATGGGCTATCGTCCCATCGACTAGTTCCTGGGTAAAGGCCCTACTGGGCTCAGGGACTACAAATTCTGTTGCCCAACGCCCTACGATCTCGGTAGTATTCAACGCTTCCTTTGTCAAGTCCCTTTCAAATAGCACTTGCAAAGCTGTTTCACGGGCTAATCTTCGACTCAAGGGAATTCCTCCTAGTACTTATTGAATTTTCTCACGAACCATGTTGTGATAGATTTATGATCATCTTGTCGTTTTCCTAACACAAATCCCAGAACAGCAAACAAAGCTAATATCAATGTTCGCCAAAATCCAAGAGTCACCATGAGCAAACCCAGCAGTAATCCTATCGATGTTCCGAAGAGTTTGCCAGGATGACTGTCTATGGCCCAAACCAAAAACCTGGAGATTTTCTCTCCAATTTTCGTCCAGAACTCACTCATCGGACACGTGCCAAATGGCCCTTCTCCAGACGCAGACGCTGCACCAGCACTTTCACCTCTGTCACCATAATTCCAGTATAAAGTTCGACATCCGCCTTGACCTTGTCTTGAAGTTCTTCGGAGGTTTGTGGGATGCGTTCACCCTGTTCAATTTGGCAAGAAACCATAATCTCAAGCCCGGTTTCTCGTTCTCTAAGGTTGGATTTAACCTGTAAGACCCCTGGCAACGCCGTTGCACTTCGTGCAATAATCTCTTGTAAGGCATCCTGAGAAATTCGCACATTCCCCCCTTTGGAAGACGTTTGAAACGAACGATCCGAAATTTCTCCCGGTCGAACAAACAAAAGTAATCCCAGTAAGAGCAAAGCAGCCGCCACAACAGTACTTTCCCAGGGGTTGGCTTTTAGCCACCAAAGTCCTTGAGCAAGGAGAACATAAGGAAGCCCCCATCCTGTTGCCATGGCTAATATCCAAAGAGCCCCTAGGATTAGGATGATTCCTAAAGCATAGGCCAACATTTACCGTCCCCTCTTTCAGAAACCCCCCCTGGCTATCCAGGAGGGGCAAAATAACCATTACATTTTGATCTGCTATTTTTCCAAATGCCTACTTCAGCCGAAAGTCTTCTTCTTTGATTTTCGGTTCGAGTACCGGTTTAAAATTTACTCCTTGTACATGGACATTTGTTTCTACGACCTTAAGACCCGTCATGCCTTCAATGGCTTCCTTCACCGATTCCTGTACGCCTAGCGCGACCTCAGGAATTGAGACACCATACTCCACCACAATAAAGAGGTCTACCGCAACCTCATGTTCTCCGACTTCAACCTTAACCCCTTTTGATAGGTTTTTATTTCTCCCTAACATTTGCGCAAGATCTCCTACGAGACCTCCACTCATGCCAACGACTCCCGCGACTTGAGAAGCAGCTAATCCAGCAATGACCTCAACTACTTCGTCAGCAATCCGTATAGAACCGAGGGAATTATCCGTTCCTAAGCTTTCCATGTCGTCCCTCCCTAATCGATGTTCGATGTTCGTGGTTCGAATATCGAACATTGCGTTAGCCCAAAATGAAGTTCGACGTCCGTTGTTCGAATATCATCGAATATGGAACATCGAACTTCGCATTAGTGTTATTATACCAAAATTAGACTGATCTAGCAAGGGCATTTTTCGCAGTTCGAACCACTAACCACGCATATCGAACCACGATACTATTCCCCCAAAATACGGCGCTGAATAAAATTCGTATAAACCTCTCCACGTAGATAAAAGGCATTGTCCAACACTTTTAAGTGAAAGGGAATCGTCGTATGAATCCCTTCAATGACAAATTCCTCAAGAGCTCGCTTCATGCGCGCTATGGCCTCCTGCCTTGTGGAGCCCCAGACAATCAATTTCCCCACCATTGAATCATAATAAGGTGGTACCTTATACCCTTGATACGCTGCGCTGTCAACCCGCACTCCGGGCCCACCCGGAACATGATAGGTTTTGATCATCCCTGGTGAAGGCATGAAGTTCTTATCTGGATCTTCCGCGTTGATTCTGCACTCTATCGCCCAGCCTCGAACTTGAACATCATCTTGAGTATATCCCAGGCGCTCACCAGCTGCGATTCGTATCTGTTCCTTGACCAAATCTAGGCCCGTCACCATCTCTGTGACCGTATGCTCAACCTGTATCCGGGTGTTCATTTCGATGAAATAATAGTTCCCGTGACGATCCAATAAAAATTCGATCGTCCCTGCACTTGAATAGTTCACCGACTTGGCCGCTTTAACCGCTACTGAACCCATTTCAGCTCTTAATTCTGGGGTTAAGGCGCTTGAAGGAGATTCTTCTAGAAGTTTTTGATGGCGGCGTTGTAAAGAACAATCCCGTTCACCCAAATGAACTAAATTACCAAAGTTATCTCCTAATATCTGGAACTCTATGTGTCTAGGTTCTTCAACGTATTTTTCTAGGTAAACTTCAGAGTTACCAAAGGACGCCTGAGCTTCGTTTTGGGCAGCTTGAATAGATTTGCCCAATTCTTTGTAGTTCTGAGCAACCCTCATTCCTTTTCCGCCGCCACCGGCTGAAGCTTTAATCAAAACCGGATACCCAATCTCGTTCGCAACTTTCCCAGCCGTCTCTTCATCTTTGATTATATCTTCAGAACCAGGAACTACAGGAATTCCGCACTCAATCATAGTTTTCCGTGCCATGGCTTTGTCTCCCATGGATTCAATAATTTTAGGGGATGGCCCAATGAAAGTAATACCACAGGATTCACAGATTTCTGCAAAGCGGGCATTTTCAGATAAGAAACCGTATCCCGGGTGAATTGCATCAGCACCCGTTAATTCCGCCGCACTGATTATGTTGGGGATATTCAGATAGCTCTTGGCACTTGCCACAGGTCCGATGCAAATTGCTTCGTCCGCTGCCTTAACGTGCAAAGCTTCTCGATCTCCCTCAGAAAAAACAGCGACAGTCTCAATATCAAGCTCGCGACATGCCCGAATGACGCGCAAAGCAATTTCTCCGCGATTCGCGATCAAGATTTTTTTAAACATGCTATTTCTCCTTAGTTTCAATGATGATCAGCGGTTGGCCATATTCAACAGGTTGCCCGTTCTCAACAAGAATTCGAATAACCTTGCCCTCTATTTCTGACTCGATCTCATTCATTAATTTCATAGCCTCAACAATGCATACAGGCTGTCCCACTTCGACTTGCTGACCTACTTTAACATAAACAGGTGCCTCTGGCGACTGTGAACTATAAAACGTTCCTACCATGGGAGAAGTAATCATTTCCGAATTCGCCGAAGCAACTGGTTCAGGTGCTTTGAGGGCCGTTTCAAGAATGGGTGCGGGATGCGGGTTAGAGTGCGCGACAACTTGCTCCCTGCCCTCTTGGCGTGCGGGAGCCGTAGCTGTAACGCTGGCTACCGCACTGGGACCTTTGCGAATGGATATTTTCACGCCATCACTTTCGAGATTTAATTCACTAATTTCGGTTTCGTCTATAATCTTAATTAATTCTTTTATTTCTTTTAAATTCATTTTTGAATCCTCCTTAGACCACAATCCTGATTTTGTTTCCTTAGCTGCTTTCGGATCTATAGTTTCTTTCGTTGTAAGGACGCCATTTTGTCTATCCTCAAAAAACTTCTTGGCAACTTGAGGGAAAATGGCATAACTGATCACGTCTTCTGGTGAAAGTGCTAAGCCAACACTTTCTCGCCTCGCCTTCTCCAGACCTGGTTCAAGTATATCAGCAGGGCGAACTGTCAGCGGTATTTCCTCGCCAATAATTTTATTCTGGATTTCAGGGTCTATTGGGGCTGGCGGACGACCATATAGCCCACTCACATAAGCTTTTACTTCTCCAGGTATTAATTTATATCTTGTCCCGCATAACACGTTTAATACGGCTTGCGTCCCTACGATTTGACTTGTAGGTGTGACCAGCGGTGGATATCCTAATTCCTTGCGGACCTTGGGGATCTCCTCCAGGACATCATGAATTCGCTCTAAGGCACCTTGTTCTTCTAGTTGAGATACGAGATTGGAGATCATCCCCCCAGGAACCTGATGCTCAAACACTCTCATATCTGAGATCCGAGTTATACCCCGTTCGAAACCTCGGCTTTTCCGCAAATCTTCAAAATACTTGGCAATATGGAAGAGCTTTCTTAAACTTAAACCCGTATCATACTCCGTGTCTTGTAACACCCGAACGACTGTTTCTACGGGTGGTTGACTCGCCCCAAAGGCTAGAGGGACGCTGGCAGTGTCCAGCACATCAGCCCCTGCTTCTACTGCCTTTAAATACGCTGGTACACCCATCCCACCAATATAATGGCTATGCAAATGAATCATGATTCCTAATTCTTTTTTCAACAAGGAGACCAATTCATAAGCCTTGTACGGAGTTAGCAAGCCGGCCATATCTTTGATACAGAGTGAATCTGCCCCCAGTGCGGCAAGTGCCGTGGCTGTTTCTAAGTAATGTTTTGTCGTATGAACCGGGCTTATGGTATAGACAACAGACGCCTGTACATGGGCGCCAGCTTTTTTAGCCGCTTCCATGGGAACAACCATATTTCTAACATCGTTTAACGAATCAAAAATTCGGATAATATCGATCCCATTTTTCACACTCAGCGAAACAAATTCCCGAACCACGTCATCTGGATAATGTTGATACCCAACTAAGGACTGGGCCCGTAACAACATTTGCAGGGGCGTTTTTTTGACAAGGCTCTTGACCTTCCGCAACCGCTCCCATGGGTCCTCACCTAAGAAGCGCAAACAAACATCAAAGGTGGCTCCTCCCCATACTTCGAGCGAATAAAATCCGGCCTCATCCATATCTGTTAGAATTGGCAGCATATCCTCAGTTCGCATCCGAGTGGCCCAAAGGCTTTGGTGAGCATCCCTCAAAGTCGTATCCGTAATTCTGACTGGTTTCACTGCCTTTACCCCTCACTGTATTCTCCCCATTGTTTCAAAATACCTGCAATGGATGATTTATCATTTTAAAATTAGACATATATTTATTATATGGGGGTACGATGGGTTTATCAACGAGATGATAGTAAGTATACAGTATTTTATAAAAAATTTAAAAAGCTGTCACCCTCTGCAACAGCTTTTGAGACAAGTATAAGTACTAAGGCGGTATTCCTAGGTAACATATTTCGAGACCGCCCTTAACAGTTCATCAGGGCTAAAAGGTTTAACTACAAAGTCCAGAGCGCCTCGTTTTAGGGCATCTATTCTCACGCTTTCGTGAGCAATGGCACTACAGATGATCACCTTTGCCAAAGGGTCGAATTCCAAAATTTCCGCCAAGGCGTCCAGTCCATCAAGTTCTGGCATAGTTATATCCATAATTGTCAGGTCTGGTTCATCAGATATATAATGTTCCACCGCCTGCCGACCGTTCTCAACCTCTACAATATTTGTTAGACCCTTTCGAGCGAGAATCCTGCAAATCATCAAACGCACGAAACTTGCATCATCGGCAACAAGAATTCTGCTCATTTTGGCGTTCTCACCCTCTCAACTAGGAGTTAGTCCTACTCATACCATACTACACTTCATTGGTTACATTCGCGTCAATAAGCTCATTTTCCTGCACTAATATTAAAAACTATTTTCTTCACTTTCTAACTGATATCGCAATCTTATCCATCCGCACTTTTGTTACTCGGACGACGATATCTTGAATAATACTCACTTCATTTGGCGTTAAGCTGGGTGCATAAACAATTACGGTGACGCTTTCCACAAAGACATCTGCTACAGCATCTTGAAATCCTTTCATCTTAAGAAGATTCTCAATTTCTCCTTCTTTATGTATCTTCGTGCTGAGTTCAAGCCATTTTTCTTGTGCTTGCTCCTTGCTCTTATTTACCGTTGAGTCGAGCAACTCGGAAAGCATAGCTTTTCTCTCCTGGCGAAACTGGTCTCGTTTCAAGCGATAATTGACAAAATAATTCTCCCCTGAGATGTTTTGCTGGACAGTTTCAACTTCGAACTTAATTGAAGTGTCCACCACAGACGCAGTGACAGGTAAACTTGATTGGACTGATAAATACGAAGGTGGCTTGTCCATCATAGCCCAAATTCCGAACGCCGCGAGGATCACCGCTAAACTCACGACCCCTCCCCACCATATCTTGGACTTATGTCCTAAAAACAGGATCACGGGACGCTTTACTTTACTCTTAAACATAGTTATGCTCCTCCCATCAACATCGGCACGACGGTTATCTTAGTACCTGGTATATTCAGCAGCGTCTGTACCGCCGTATGAATTCCCTCTCTTACCTTGGCGTCCCTAGCGCCCTCCGCAATAATCATAACTCCTGCAATCTCCGGACGATCTTCCATCACCATAACCGGTATAGATGAGCCACTCGGCATAACCACTTGATTATTTTCCGTTACTTCCGTCGTTTCTCGAGTCCCTCCGACTTTATCTGATTCCGTTGCAGTTCGCTTGGTAACGTTCTCATTACGCGCATACACAGTTTTCAGTCCCGTGGCAAAGGTTACCGAGACTTCTACTTTACCTGCCCCTTCCATCTGCAACAAATTGGCTTGTAATTTGCTTTCTAATTCTTTTTCCAAAACGCCTATTTTTGTCGTTGAACCCGACATAGGGTTCGCCTGCACAGATTTAGACAGGACTCCCTGGACTGGAGTTGCAGGCCCTTTACCGAAATAAATAAGTGACATCCCGATCGTGATAAGTACAACTAAGCCAATGAGCATTCTGTCAGACGCTGAAATGTCTTTAATTGTCTTCATATTTAGACTCTCCTTCCAAACACAATTCTTTTGCTAAGGCCCATTCATGAAACAATCCCTAACCTTCTTGAACGATAATCTTTTCTTTGGAAATGCTCATTATCTCGGAAATCCTATCCCTTATACTGGTGCCCTTAGGGGACTGGGCTTTCGTTGCGGGAAAGGATTGTCCGATGGTGATGGGTTGGACTGGGAGTATCTCCCCTTTTTCAGAAGTGAGGGTAACGTTGACCAACGCTATCTTAGGCTGGTCCGTTAACCCCCCTTCCTCCTCTTCAAATTCAACGTTGACCTCCGCCCCTTCGACTCCCCCAGCACTTAATACAAGAGCTTTAATCTGATGTTCAAGAATCTGACGGTATTGAATTTGCACAGCATCTTGTGCCAATTTCCGGCCTTGACCTTCCGTCGCTATTGCCGGTAAATCCTGCGTGATTGTGGCTGTCCAAGCCGGTATGTCCATCTCCAAGGGAGTATGCAAGAATGTTGTAATCGGAGCAAGAACTGCAGAAATTACAAACAAACCCATCACCATCTGTACAAATCCACGCATCGATTTATTGGGAAGCAACATTTCCAGAAAGGTAGCCAGAAGTAAGATCACCACCAAATTACGGACAAGTGTCTGTAACGTCTCCACAGTGCTTTACCTCCTAATAGCCCGCAATTCCTAGTGCAACATCACCGAGAAAGTTCCCGTTCCTATGACTACGGCGACGGTCATAAAAAACATTATACCCACCGCAGCTACTGTTACTAGTATAAAAGTTAGACTCTTGGACATATCCTGCAGGCTTTCCGCGAGGGTCTTTTCTCCAAGTGGTTCGATCAGCGCCGCGGAAATTTGGAACACCAGAATCATGGCTAATATTTTTACCAAAGGAGCGATACATATTACAATAATGGCCAGCAAAGCGATGATTCCAACAGCATTTTTCATGAGTAACCCGGAGGTAATGACCAACTCAACAGCATCTTTGAAGAATTTACCTACGACTGGGACAAGATCTGCTGAATACTTAGCTGTACGGAAAACTACGCTATCCGCAACTCCGCCCATCACCCCTTGAATCGTCATGATTCCGATAAACACGGTCATAATGGTGCCTAAACTCAATTTGCCCCCGAATTCAAGAAGTCCAGCAAGTTTACTCAGTTTAAATTGTTCAGAAATACGATTGAAAATTCTGAGCACAGCTGCTAGAAAAAAAAGTGGTAACACAACCGTTTTGATAATGGTGACTAAGACCGTCAGGCTCCCCAGGATGAGGGGCTTAAATAAGGCTGCGCTGGTCAGGTTCCCCATGGAGATCAGTAAGGTTAACATCACCGGAAACAGCGCTTGCATAAGACCGACCATCGCATCGATCGTTCCCGTGGCGTAACCTAAGGCCTCTCGAAAAGAAGTTAGAGCCAAACTTAGCAGAACAAGGTAAGTCATAACCTGCGCTGTTTTACCAACAGTTCCTCCATAAGCTACCTGCAGCTGCCCCAACACTGCACAGAGTACAGCCAAAATAAGTAACTTGCCTATTAATGGTGCACTGCTCAGAATTTCCCGTCCAAGTATTGCCATTAAACTCTGGCCTAACTTTTCCGGGCTCAGATCCAGCGTTCCACTCTTTAACTCCTCAAACATTCCAGCCAATGAAAAACCGGGCAGTGCCTTCAATACATCAGAATCGAGTTGTTCGAGAAACCCTCGCATTTGACTCAGATCAATCTGGTCTGAAATTCCTGCTGCCTCTTGTTGAGGGGCAACCTCCTCGGCAAGTACGGGGGAAGTTGTCCCACTCATCAACATGACAATAAATAGTAACCTAACTAAGAATCGCCTCATATACATCACCTCACGGAACGAGTCGTACTAGTGACTCTGTAATGGCTACAATAATGGGAATGGATAAGCCAATGACTGAAACTTTAGCCGCAAGCTCGATTTTACTTGCCAAGGCGCCTTCTCCTGCATCACGACAGATTTGAGCCCCAAACTCAGCCAGATAAGCCACGCCCACAATCTTTAGAACAATGAGTAGGTAATAAGAACTTATATTGGCTTGATCTGCTAGACTCTGGAGCAAATCAACAATGACTTTAATCTTGCTCATCACAAGGATGAAAATTGACGCACCTGCTAGAATACTAAGTTGCAACGCAATTTCCGGTCGGATTTGCTTAAGAACTATACTAATCACTGTAACGATCAGGGCTAGCCCTACGATCTGCCATATCTCCATGTTTTAGCCCCCTAATAAAGGTTAAAAACACTTTTAACCAGGGTAAATAATTCTGCGATAGACTGAACTACAATATACAAAACCACGATAACGCCAATTATCGTAACTCCCTGAGCCATTTCCTTGCGGCCGGATTGATCCAGCACGGATGCTAAGACGCCGACCAAAATACCAATTCCAGCAACGGTAATGATAAGATTAAAATTCATTTTTTCGACTCTCCCCTCCAGGCTTATATTAAGATGAGTACACCAGCGATCCCACAGAGGAAGCCCAGATAAGACCACATTTTAGCTTGCTTGTCAGACCATACTCCGGCTTGCTCCTTCATTAAGGCGAGTTGACGTTGCACTAGCTCTAATTGTTTGTGTTGCTCCTGACTGTCCGATCGACCTAAGCCTTTGCCAACGTCACCGATCACTTGCCAGTCTTCTTTCTTCAAACAGAAATACTGATTTTGTTGGTTGATTGTCTCTTTCCATGCCAAGCCTGCTGATTCGCCCCGCTGCAAACGCATCTGGAGTTCTGAAAAGAAGGCTTGCCAGGGTTGATCTGTACGTTCCTTCACGATACAAAAGGCCTCTGGCAAAGGGGTCGATCCCCATACAATTTCTGTATCCAGAAGTGCCAAGGCCATCAGACATTCTCGCAATTCCACTGGTCTCCGTCGAATTCGATGAGCCAACCATAATCCCAAACTCCCGCACCCGGCGATGAGCGCGACACACCCTAATATGACCATCACAGGATCCTCCCGCTTTTAAGATCATAAACCCCATCGATCGTGCCCGGCCCCTGTTTCCTACTTAACACGACCAGCCGCTCAAACACTCCTTGCTCTAACAATTTAGCTAAAGTCGGCCTGCTCTGCGCTTCGTCTAAAGAACTGGCGTGCGCTGTACTCAGAATTCTCACCCCAGTTCGCAAGGCATCCATTAGGGCATGAACATCGTCGGCGTGACCTAGCTCATCCATGGCAATCACTTGAGGAGCCATGGAACGAACGATCATGTTCATCCCACTAGCTTTTGGGCAGCCATCCAAGACGTCTGTTCTGTATCCCAAGTTATAAGTGGGCACCCCTTGCCACATCCCAGCCAGTTCCCCCCGTTCATCTATGACGCCGACGGTCTGCCCTCTTAAACCTAATTCAGGAACACCATCACTGATGATACGTATTAAATCCCTTAGAAGAGTTGTCTTGCCCGCACGTGGTGGGGATATCAAGAGCGTATGACAAAGCCTTCCGTCAGTTCCTAAAAGCAGAGGCAATAGCTTAAAACCCTGTCCCGGAATGTCCCGGGCAATACGAAGATTTAAGGAGGACACGTGCTTCATCGTTTGAATCTGACCGTTCTGCAAAATTACCTCTCCGGTCACGCCCACTCGATTTCCACCAGGAAGGGTTAGAAAACCTTTCTTGAGATCTTCTTCGGCAGCATATAGTGAACTATGAGTCATACGTTCCAGAGCACAAGTAAGATCTTCATGATTTACTATGTAAGCCATATCTGGTCTACTGTCGTTGCCCTCCCAGTTTAGGAAAAGATCCGATTGGGACGTACTAACCAAGAGTGGCTGTCCCACTCGCAGGCGTATCTCCTCAACCTCACGAAAAGAGATAGTCGTAATTTTGCCTAAAACTGAGCAAACGTCATCGCCAAACCACTTAGCCATATCCCTCCACAACACCGCACTCTGATCTGGCCTGGTAAGACTCTCCTCAGGCTGCAAGGATTTGCCCTGAGGAATCGGGATCGTTACTTTAGGTGACTTTATGACAGATAGCGTGTAATGTAGCGACACATCATTGCCCCCCTTGATTGAAGGTATGTCCAGGTTTTTATTTTAGACGTGAATTATTTGCAAAAAAAAAATCAGTTTCTTGGCCCGGGCGCAGCATCCTGGGACGTGCTAGTTCTGGGACGATCCTTCGACTTGCATTTTCTAGCCGGGGTCGTCGGGGAATGAGCACTTGGAGGGCTCAAATTAGAGGGCAGTCGCACCTCATTACGGTACGACTGCCCTCTGGATTATTGATCAGATTGTACTTGCTAAACTACTAAACACTACGGTAGATGAATTATTTATACTTGACGTAAACAGCAGATCCTCACGAATGGCTCGCCGCTCGTTTCGTTTCTTTTACCGAGCGCGGCTCCTTACTCTTCTCATGAACCGTTAAAAGAGGAGTTGTTTCATCTAGGATTTGACTCGTTCCAGTAAATTGTGCTCCTTGTTCAACTTTAAATTGGCGTGTGCATATATCACCAAACAAGCGGGCAGTAGCATTTAATTCTAATAGATCTGAAGTCTTTATGTTTCCGCGCACCTCTCCAGCAATACTCACAGTATTTGCCTCAATATCAGCCTGCAAGAAAGCGCTTGCCCCAATTATCAAATCACCGCTTACGTGAACAGTCCCTTCAATTTTTCCGTCAACTCTTGCATTCCCGTTGATTATAATCGTTCCAGTTATTTGGCACTCTGCAGAAATAAACGTAGTGTCACCACTCGATTTAGGGGACGTAGATTTTTTAAACACCCTCATATTCCTCCTCTGTTTTTATGGTAAAGGTTTGGGGATCAACATGCTCTCCGTTAACAAGGATACTGTAATGAAGATGAGCGCCTGTACTTCGTCCGGAATTTCCACTGTAGGCGATGATTTCACGTTTTCTCACTTGGTCTCCTTTTTGTACCATGAGACGGGAATTGTGAGCGTAAAAGGTTACAATTTCATGACCGTGGTTGATGTCTACTCTTTTACCGTAAACTGAGTCGCTACCAACATAGGTGACAATGCCATCTGCTGTGGCTAAAACAGGTGTTCCATAACTGCAGCTGATATCAATTCCGTGATGAAACTCTTTTGACCATTGTCCAAAAGGATTCTGGCGATATCCAAACGTAGATGTGATTTCACCTTCGGCCGGAAGGATACTCGGAGTGTGGTCTAGTCGATCTTTTTGCAGGACTGCCTCTTCATAATACCCTTGTAAAAGATTTAAATGATGAGCCACGATTTGGGTACTTTGGTCAGGAGTAAGAATCGAAGGTTCAGCTAGTATAAAGTTCTGAGCATGAACGTTAAGACCACGGCTAGGCATTGCTTTTGATGAGGTCGGCTTTATTTGTAGAATAGAGGAGAGCTTTCCTTCTAAGTTTTTAATTTTTATAAGATCTCCATTTATTTGAGTTGACCTCTGATTCAACTTGGAGATTTCCTGATCACGCTCTTCGATCGTGGATTTGAGTTGACTAATATGGTCCATAGTTGGTTGGAGATCCTTTATGTAATGACTTAAATAGATACTTCTCCCAAATAGACCAATAATCATCCCCACTATAAGCAGCACCCCTATCCCAAGATACCGCTTACCAAGTTTAGAAAACTGCAATTGGTGGGTGGTGGAATGACCGGGTGGAATGAATATAAGCGTATATCTATCTTTCATTTGATTCCTCCAAAAAAATCCTAAGACTTCCCTTGAAAAACTTATTCTCCAATAGTCTCGAAATACCTTCATAATCTGAGTATAATTGTACAATTATACTCAGATTATCTCTCCACGTACCAATGCCATGCGCAGACAATTCTCGGTTGAAAGCTGCTGCTTGGCCTTAAGATTCAGTCCCTCGGTAAAAAACTGATAGTTATTTTTACCCTGTTCCTTCGCATAATACATTGCTGTATCTGCTTGTTTCACCAAAGCTTCCATTTCAATGCCATCGTTCGGATAAAGACTGATCCCAATGCTCGTACTCATGTAGACTTCATTCCCATCCAGTAATATTGGGTGCGTAAAAACCCCCAAAATCCGTTCAGCTATAGAACCTGCCTCTAGTTCATCCCTTATATCCGGAAGTAACACTAAGAATTCATCGCCACCTTGTCTGGCAATCGTATCTTCTCCACGCAAGGTTTGACGTATGCGTTTTCCAACCTCCCTAAGGAGTTGATCCCCAAGGTTATGACCCATCGTATCATTAATCAGTTTGAAGCAATCCAGGTCCAAAAACATGACCGCCAGTCTTCCTCTGTTGCATTTCGCCCTTGCTAAGGCTTCCTTTAAACATTCTTGGAAATGCAGGCGGTTTGGAAGCCCAGTCAAGGCATCATGTTGGGCTTGATATGCCAGTTCTTTCATGAGATTTCGTTTATAACTCACATCCCGAAAGACTAAAACGCCTCCAATGGCCACTTCTGATCGGTCACGAATGGTAGCCGCCGATTCCTCAATAGCGATGGAGGCTCCTAGTCTACTAATCAAGACCTTATGGCCAGTCTCTTCATTGACAATATGAAAGACTTTTTTCAACGGTTGTCCCCTCGCTTCTGAATTTCTCCAGCCGGTTAATTTTTCAGCAACCGGGTTCAGGTACTCTACGTTCGACTGTACATCTGTAGTGATCACCGCTTCTCCAATAGACTCCAGGGTCACTTGAGCCCGTTCCTTCTCTAGCCAAACTGCAGCCTCCGCATTTTTGCGTTTTGTGATATCTCGAATTATGCTTACAATAATCGGTTTGCCATTTGAAGTTGCTCCCTTAGCGCTGATATCGATCGGAAAAACGCTTCCATCTTTGCAAACATGCTGGAGCTCAAACTGGAGCCCTCTTGGGGCATTTTGGAGAAAGAAGGGTACCGTTAACTGATCCTCCGGCAAACGCAAATTACTTAAAGGCATATGCGTTAACTCCTCTAGGGTGTAGCCGTAGCGTTTCACTGCCGCCTCGTTGGCATCAATAATCTGTCCCTCTGGGTTAATAAAGAGGATCAGATCTAGAACATTCTCTGCCAAAAGCCTATAACGTTCCAAGTATTCCTGATCTTTTTGGAGAGCTTTCTGAGTTTGAAAGAGGGAGTTACCTTGCTTCTGAAATAGAAGATAGAGCAAGATGGCCATCACTATAACATAGAACCAACCTTTAGCTATCGATAACTTGAGGATTAACCAGCGATCTGTCACGATAGCAGCTAATAAGCGATCTGAAAAAACAATCCATATTCCACTCATCACCGCATAAAGAATGGCCATACGTAATGGGGTTATTTTAATATCCATTTTTCAGAGACTCCTTCCATAAAAGGCTTAATTCTCCAATATTCTCAATATACCTTCAACATAAGGTTAATTATAGTAATAAAATCTGAATTTGTAGTTTTTAATATTTTTGTAGACAAAAACAGAGAGTGCTACGGTTATGACATCACGTCCGTAGCACTCTTCGCTCTAAAATTAGTTCATATATCCATCCATAGTCTCAAGTTCGGATTTCCGTCTCGACTCCTTTATCTAGGCACGTTGAACATAGCTTCCTGTCCTGGTATCAATAATCAGCACATCGCCCTCATTAATAAAGAACGGCACTTGTACCACTGCTCCAGTTTCTAAAGTTGCGGGTTTTGTCCCTCCAGTTGTCGTATCCCCCTTGACGCCGGGTTCTGTAGCTGTAACCGCAAGTTGAACGTTATTTGGAACATCAACTCCTATAACCTCGACATCAAAGAAGAGGACTCCTAACGTCATGTTTTCTTTCACCCACTTGACCCCGTCTCCAATTTGCCCAGCCGTCAGAGATATTTGATCATAAGTCACCTTGTCCATGACCACGAAGTGTTCTCCATCTTTATACAGATATTCCATATCCCGACGCTCAACGTGGGCCTTTGGCACCTTTTCCCCCGCATTAAACCTCCGCTCTACGACTCCGCCTGTTTTTACGTTTTTCAACTTAGTGCGGACAAAGGCCGCCCCTTTACCTGGTTTAACGTGTTGAAAATCAATCACTGAGAAAACATCACCATCTAATTGTATTGTCACACCGGTCTTAAAATCACTTGTAGTAATCATAAATGTCTTTCCCCCTATATTCTAAAGTTTACTCAAAAATAATGAATTCTTTCGGTGCTTGTGTCAAGACTTCGCAGCCCTTTTCAGTGACCAAAACAATGTCCTCGATCCGAACGCCGCCCCAATTTGGAATATAAATACCCGGTTCGACTGTAACGACCATGCCCGGTTCCAGCACGCGCTCTTCTCGCAGATTCAGATAGGGTCCTTCGTGGATGACCATACCCACGGAGTGTCCCAGTCCATGTCCAAAGTAATCCCCATAGCCAGCGTCTTCGATAATTTTCCGAGCTACTGCATCGACTTCTTTTCCTGTCTTCCCTGGTGCAACTGCAGCAATTCCTGCCCGCTGGGCTGCCAATACGACCTCATAAACTTCTCGGTGCTTTTCCTCCGGTTCGCCCAAAAACACTGTCCGTGTTATATCGGAGCAGTAACCTTGATAGATGGCTCCGAAATCCATTGTCAGAAACTCGCCTAGTTGAATCTTCTTTAAACTGGCGGTGCCGTGTGGTAAAGCCGAACGAACGCCTGAGGCCACGATAAATTCAAAAGACCCTCCACTTGCACCAGCCTTGCGCATGGAAAACTCTAAGTCAAGTCCAATCTCTACTTCCGTCTGTCCTATTTCAATATATTTCAATACGTTGGAAAAAGCGTCATCAGCAATTTTTATTGCTTCACGAAGCGTCCCAATCTCAGCCTGATCCTTTACCGAACGCAAATGACTCACAAGATTGGGTAGTGAAAGGAGTTCTGCTTGTGGGAACGTGTCTGTTAGTTTCCCAAAGTTCTCATAGGTGATAAAGTCTCCTTCAAAACCAACTCGCTGAGCCTGTTTCCCGATTTCTGCTAAGGCTTCAAAGTGGTCTTGTCCCGTCTTCATGATTTCAAACTCAGGAGCCTCTCCCGTTGCCTGTTCTATGTAACGAAAATCCGTCAGTAACAAGGCTTTTTCTGCTGTAATATATAGGGTTGCTTGCCCACCTGAGAAGCCGCTCAGATATCGTCCATTCTCTGGTCGAATAACAACATAAGCATCTATTTTTTGTTCGTGCATCCTTTGACGCATCCGTTCTAATCGACTCATTAATAGTTCCCTCTTTCAATTATTTTCTACGACGTTCTTGGTAGTCGATGGCATAACGTAGCGCTAAAACATAACCCTCTGCTCCTAGTCCTGAAACTTGTCCTATACAGACCGGGGCAATAACAGAATTAGCTCGAAATGCTTCGCGCGCATGAATGTTTGACAGATGAACTTCTACCGTTGGAACTCCTACTGCACGAATGGCATCTCGAATCGCATAGCTCGTATGTGTCCAAGCCGCTGGATTCAGAATTAAAAAATCATTTGGCGTTAGAGCTTGTATCCAATCTAGGAGGTCACCCTCGTGATTTGTTTGCCGGCATTCCGCGTTAATCCCCACTTGATTTGCTGATGCTACTAATTCCTGATTAATCTCTGCCAAGGTGCGTGTCCCGTAGTGTAGCGGTTCACGTATGCCTAATAAATTCAGATTAGGTCCGTGAAATATCCAAATACTTGCCAATTTATCACTTCCTTGTCACATATCCAAAATCTTATCACAATTTCTTCCTATAGCATAGTATTTAACGCAAGGTTCTTATTAGCCTTTGCTTTCATCTAGACTTATTAATTGTTAATATACCAAACAAAAACCTCCGATATTCGGAGGTGATGGATTATACGCCTATAATAGCAGAACCTACTGTTTATCCAATCGTTAGACTCCCACTTCTATAAGTGGGAGTGGTACCCCGTTACCCTGCTTCCGTGGGGGTAGAATCCCCCACGGAAGTCTCGATGTTCAACTTTAGTTGAACGAGTTCACTTTTGTGTTTCAGGTGTCGTGACGATGACAGGGGTTGTGGTTGTAGGCGGGGTTGACGATGATGTTGGTGTTGGGCGAGGGGAAAGAATAATGTTCATATCACTTAACATAACTTGCACTTCACAGGGTCCGCCTTCTCCTGCCGGTTGGTATTTATGGATCTCGGCACGCGGCAGAATTAGGTGGATCTCATGGGGAACTTTAGGCTCACCGATACGACGAACACGAAAGCTGACTCCCTCGACTTCCATTTCAACTTCATCAAGATACTCCCCTACAAACTCTTTTCCATGATCCACACGAATATCAGCATATTGGGATTGCCCTTTTATGGGTGCTTTAAAATCCGGAAGAGCTATCTTTTGTCCAACTTGGAGTTTAATTGGATCAACACCGGGATTAATCTGTAGAAAATCGTCACATGCCCCTCCCCAGCGTTGAGCCAAGGCATGAAAATTGTCTCCGGGTTGAATGTAGTATTCCTTGCCCACTATGCATCCCTCCTTTCCTTAGCCTATGGGAAAAGGAGAATGTCTCGTTCCAATCATTGTTTTCTTTATTGACCCATGGAGAAATAAATCTGGAGAAGCGTTTCTCC
>DASRMA010000178.1:0-4292 GCA_035648155.1 Desulfosporosinus sp. | reverse complement strand
ATATTTCTATAATTATGAAGGGTCTATTGATGTAGGGGTAGGATGTAAGAGTGAGCACGATGCATCGTGCCCCGATATATTTTAGTAATTTTCTTTAATATTTTCTAAAATTTGATATAATAGTCTGAGCAGCATGCAATGTGTTCAGACTTAAATGATGGAGATGGTAATGTGAAGCGTATCGCGAAAATTTCCCTGATGGCCGTAGCCCTGTTGGGAATAACGGCTGCAGGGTTTCTTTGGTATAACGGGTTTATTGGCGAAGGAAAGCCCTTCGTTGTAGGTGATGTAATAGTTTCTCCAAAGGGGCTTGAGAATCGAGTGAATTTCTTACTCATTGGAGCAGATCAGCGTCCTGGCGAGATAAAGTTTAATACGGATTCTATTATTTTTGCTAGTGTTGATCCAAAAACAGAGCGGGCTAGTCTGCTTTCAATTCCTCGTGATACGCGCGTTGCCCTTTCCGGTCATGGCAAGGTTAAGATTACTGAGGTAGCAGCCTTGACGGATTTGCCGACACTGCAAGAAACCGTCGGAGAACTGACAGGCGAAGAGATTGCGGGATATGTGCAAACTAACTTTGCAGGATTTAAGAAAATAATTGACACGCTAGGTGGAATTACGGTCGATGTCGAGAAGAATATGTACTATGAGACGGGCGATCTTGAAGATGGTGTTATTAACCTGCGTAAAGGAGTTCAACTATTGGATGGGTCGAAAACGCTTCAATATGCCCGTTTCCGTCACGATGCCTTAGCGGACATTTCACGTACAGCAAGGCAACAAGTCGTACTGAAAGCAGTTGCCAAGGAGATGTTTAAGTTAAGCACGGTGCCAAAGCTTCCTTTTCTCGTTCCGCAATTGATGGAGGCCGTTAACACCAATTTATCCACCAAGGATATTTTGGCGTTAGCTAAAGTGGCCGTCGGGTTTGATAGTGAAAATGTGATTTCTCAGACGTTGCCGGGAGCGTTTCAGGATATCGATGGGATAAGTTACTGGAAGGTCGATCCAGAACATGTGAAGGAAGTAGTGAGTAACTTATTTCTTGGGATCACCACAAAAAAAGTCATTGACCAACAGACCGTGAATTTGTTAAAACCTGTCATAGTGACACCCACCAAGCCGGTGCCTAAGGTTCCAGATAGCCTTCAAGATCCTAATGTCGTAAAGGAGTTACCTAAGGTTCCAGGTAACAGTGAGGACCCGAATGGGGAAGGATCTACTGGATATCAAGATACAAAGAAACGTAAATAATCTTGAATCTTAAGATATTTTGGGACTAAAGGCCTATGGGGATAGGGCTTAATCCTTGGTATTATATAAGTAATATGATAATTCAGATAAAGTGGGGCGATTGACGTGTCTATAACATCTAGTCAAGCCATCTGGGACGGAACGAAGTACATCATTGCCCTGGGTGAAGGATTAAAACAGTTTCGCCCTTTTATACCTGCTGGAGAAGTTCGGCTGAATGGTAAGCTGCAGGACAAGCCCTTTCGGATAAGTTATGGGGATATGGTTGAATACTATCCCTGTGTTCAGGGGGGGCGATTGACCTGGGAAATGCAGGTTCGTTTTTATGGCTTGTCGGTAGTAGCTAAAGTCCTGCATGAACTTGCAGGACATTATTGCCTTCCAAAGGACCTACCCGCTTTGGAGGAGATTGATTTAGCTAAGGTTGCTACCTGGGTGGGCCTACCTGACCTAGGAGAGATTTGGAATGAGACAAGGTTGAAAGTAGATTTGGAGCAATTAAAAGTAGTCCATGGACATCGTCCCGGGATTTGGCCGGAGATAATGGCTGTTCAGGGCGTGGGTGAGGTTGTTATTGCTGTGGCAACACCAGCGGTACCGACCAAACATGCCGAACTACAAGACCTTGTGGGCATGACGGTAGCGCCGACCGATACAGGAGAAAAAAGCGTAGATTTTTTTGCGTCCAAAGTACAATTGGTTCATGAGGGGGCTGTCCTTGCTCGCAAAATCCCAGGCGTGCCTGGGATCGCCGGAAAAGATGTGTTAGGAAAGGTATTTCCCGTTGCAATGGTTAAGGACTTCAAATTTAATCTAAAGAAGAATGTCTATCTTTCAGAGGATGGACTAGAAGTGCTAGCCACCTGTGCTGGACAACCTGTACGTTTGGATGAGAAGACCTATATGGTTGAAGATGTCTATATTTTACATAAGGATGTTGATCTGGCAACTGGAAGTATCGAGTTCCCGGGTGACGTGTTAATAGAGGGTAACGTTCAAGACGGGCTCCGTATTTTTGCAGGGGGAAGATTAGAAATTAAGGGATCTGTTTCTCATGCAGAGATTAAAGCAGAAAAAGGGGCCAAGATTCATCAAAGTCTATTGGGTGGAAAGATCATTGTTGGCGAAAAATTTGTGGTTCAGTCTGAACTCCTAAGTTGTTTGTCTGAGCTGCAAGATCAACTAAGCGTTTGTTTATCCCATACAGCTGAGTTAGTTAAGTCTCCAGGGGCTATAAATTTTAAACCCGGACAATGTCTTAAATTGGTTATGGAAAAACAATTTCCAGAGCTACCTAGACTGTCTAATAGCGTTGAAAAATTTGTACTAGAACATAAAGATGATGACTTGGTAACGGAGAGCTTGATTGTTTCTATCCGAACAGCGAAACACTTTTTAGCTGGGTTAGGACCATTAGAGCTTCAATCGTTACTTTTCCTGCAACGGGCGAATCAAGTACTTGAACAATTTGTAGAAAATATATCCCTCGAAATCCCGGAAAAAATCAGCTTTGTGGTTAATTATGTACAAGGAGCAACCGTCGAATGCGGTGGATCCTTTGAGTGTCAAAAGGGGGTCTATAATTCTGAGATTCGGGTAGAGGGAGACGTTAAGATTGAGGGAGTATGCCGGGGTGGGAGAATCAGTGCCGGAGGAGACGTTAATATTCACGAACTGGGTGGTTCAGGAGTCAGTTCAACCTTTGTCCAAATCAATCCTAAAAGCCGTCTTCATGTAGATTATTCCCATCCCAATGCTATCATCGCCGTGGGAAAGGAAATTGTTAACATTGAAGAGGCCTGTCGAAATTTGGAAATCTACCGGGAAAAGGGCCGTGTTCAAGTAGAGAAAATTCGGGCGAATTCCCTTTAAGTGGAAGGAAATATGCGTATGAAGACAATGATTGAATTAGAAGAGGCTTTGGAATTAGTTCTTACTCGAATTCAAGCGGTTGAAACAGAATGCGTATCAATTACAGATGCCTATAATCGTATATTGGCTATGGACGTGACATCGCAAATTGCTATGCCACCCTTTGAACGTTCGCCTCTTGATGGGTATGCTTATCAAGCCACGACAGGTGATCCTCAACCACTCCGGCTTAACGTGGTAAGTGAGATTCCAGCCGGGATTTTATCAGACCGAGTTATCGCTCTTGGTGAGGCTGCCAAGATATTTACAGGAGCACCCATTCCATTTGGCGCTAACTGTGTTGTGAGGATGGAAGACACTGAGCAAGTCGGTGATCAAGTGACAATCTTCCGTCCAGTATTACCGGGGTCTAATATCGTCCCTAGAGGAGAGGAGATCAAAGAGGGGGATCTCCTACTTAAACAAGGTTTCTTTTTAACCCCACCCGCCATCGGGCTTTTAGCAGCAGTCGGCTTGGATCAAGTCACCGTATACCGCCGACCACGCGTGGGATTGCTCGCCACTGGGACGGAACTTATGGATGTAGGGCAACCGTTGCACCCTGCTAAAATTTATAATAGTAACAGCTATACCTTGTGCGGAATGCTTCAAGAATCTGGGTGCGAGGTTTTGGTGATTCCTATCGTTTCGGATCGAATCGATGCGACCCTTGAAGTTCTGGAAACACTTAAGGACACAGATATGGTCATTGCGACCGGTGGAGCCTCTGTGGGTGATTACGATATAATGCGCCATGCACTTGCCCAGTTTGGGTGTGAAATGCTGTTTTGGAAATTGAATCTGAAGCCGGGGACTCCAGTTTCTGTCGGTGTCAAAGAGAAACAGTTCTTTTTCTCGCTTTCAGGAAATCCTGCGGCGGCTATGGTGACGTTTGAACTCTTAGTTCGTCCGGCACTGCGTAAATTATCAGGACGCACTACTTCAGAAGTAGGCCGATTTCTGGTTAAAATGGCAAGCCCATTTGGGAAAATGGGGAGACAACGGCGTTTTCTACGGGCTCGAGCAGTTTTTGAAAATGGAGAAATATGGGCTGATTTTACTCAAGCTCAAGGATCTGGAATTCTCCGTTCCATGATTGGCAGCCATTTGTTAGTGGATGTGCC
>DASRMA010000177.1:0-19243 GCA_035648155.1 Desulfosporosinus sp. | reverse complement strand
TTCAATTAAAAAGGACATTTTAAAAAACTATATTAATAGGTAATGTCTATTTGACAATACTTTTACACAAAATTAAACTTAAAATTATATCTAGAGTGAATATTTTGACTAAATAATGTTTAGGGAAGCTTTAATTTAGGTAATAGCAATGTTTTACAACAATATTAAGCACAAATATTTCTCTGCGTAGGTGGTGCCGGTAACGGATAGATTATATTTGTTTAGGGGTGGAAAAATGGTAGAGAAAATCACGATTGCTGCAGTAGGAGATTTCGCACCATCACGAAGTGTTATTGCTTGTAACTCTGAGGTCAATAAAATATGGAAGCGTTTTCAGAAGGCTGATATTGCGATGGCTAACCTGGAAATAGCTCTTACATATTCTACCGTAAATGCCGATAAGGCGATTACCCTGAAGGCTGATCCAGATATTGCTTATTCTTTGGCGGAAGCAGGACTTGATGTTGTTTCTGTAGCCAATAATCATGCCCTCGATTTTGGTGCGGAGGGGTTGATTGATACGATGGATGCTTTAGAAAAGGCAAAAGTTTCGGCAGTGGGTGGAGGTAGCAACTTGGATGCGGCGTTGGAACCAGTTATCAAGAATATTAAAGGTATGAAAATTGCGCATTTTGGTCTATGCAGTGCTTTGCCGACAGGTTTTGGCGCCTCAACAAGCCGTCCTGGGGTTGCTCCTATTAGGGCCCGTTCGCGCTTTTACATTGATAGTATAACCCTTGATGAGCAGCCAGGCATATCACCCTGGGTGGAAACATCGGTGGTTGAGGATGATTTAGCCTATGTTTGTCAGAAAATCGCCGCCGTCAAAGAAACGGTGGATTTAGTCATTGTCAATATTCACTGGGGGATACCTCATGGTTGGTGCGCACTTTTTCAGGGACCGCTCGCTGATTATCAGAGGCCCTTGGGGCATCGCCTCATTGATGCAGGTGCTAATATAATCATTGGTCATCATCCGCATGTTATTCATGGGGTAGAGCAGTATAAAAACGGTATTATTGCTTACAGCCTTGGCAATTTCCTATTCCATAGCATGAGTGATGGCCATGTAACTAAGCTGACAACCAAATATCCTCCATATAATGTGAACAGTCTAGAACAAGGGGAAGCACGAGAAGCCGTCATTATGGAAACCGATCTAGAAGAAGGACAAATTAAGGAAATAAGGTTTTATCCGATTGCCTTAAACGGACGTGGAGAACCGGAGTATTTATCGGGGAAAGATGCTCTGAACGTTTTATGCAGATTGCAAAAGCATTGTAAGTTGCTTGGCAGTAATATTATTATTGAAGGTTCTGTAGCAATTCTGGAAAAAGTTTGAAGGTGGAAATGTAATCTGCTTCAAAAGCGATTTCAAGTTGTTCGTCGGTAATCGAAGTCATGTCGTTATCATGTATTGTGAGTTGTGGATTACGAATTGACGACGGGTATAGAGTGAACAAATAAAGGGGGGTAACAATGGACGGTATCTTTAATTTTAACGGAAAAAAAGTCATTATTACCGGGGCGACTGGAATTATCGGAGCCTGGATCAGCAAAGCCTTTTCCGAAGCGGGAGCGGATCTATGGCTGGTTGGTCGCAATAAAAAAAATTTGAACAAATTAGCTGATTCGTTAACTGGAACAGGTAAGGTAAATATTTCTTCTGTAGATCTTCAAAATGTAGAGGACATTATTAAATTGCAGGAGGAAGTAGCCCATAAATGGCAGGCGTCGGATTTTCTTATAAATAATGCTGGTATTTATCCCAACAGCTTGATGTTGGAACTGTCCGCCGAAATGTGGAATAATGTCATGGAATTGAATATCCGCGCTCCGTTTTTAATGACGAAATACTTTAGCAAACTAATGATTAAGGAAAACAAGCCGGGCGCAATTGTAAATATTATTTCACGCTCAGCTAAAATACCACGAGTGGGCGCCGTGCATTATGCAACTTCTAAAGCCGCTTTGGAGATGATGACCCGAGGTTATAGTATGGAACTGGCTAGGTACAATATTCGGGTAAATGCGGTAAGCCCAGGTTTTGCTCCTGGCAGCGAATTGAGCCTGCTGAGTGATGAATATATCGAGGCCATGTGCAAAAAAATTCCCCTTGGCCGCACCTCCGGTCAGAATGATGCAGCACAGGCAGTAATGTATCTCTGTTCCGATAATGCTTCATTCATTACCGGATCGTCAATATATGTGGATGGTGGCAATACTGCCGGAGATTATAGTATTCCTGCTATGGGCTAAGCTCAATAACCACATGGAAAGGGAGTTCAGGAAGGTGGCGAGTAAACATTAATATTTCTTATAACTCAATGGATAAAGAGCTTATACAGGAAGTTAATTCACATTATTTAATGGACTATACGGCCAATATTGCTAAAGAGGTTCGTGCCTCCGGTTCTCGCGAAGAATTGGAAAGCTTTTGTTACATAGAAGAGAGGCTGCGTTCCTTTGGCCTAGTGACAAGCTTAACCTTTAGCGATGGCTATATCAGCCTGCCCTTGGATTCCAGTCTTAGCATTGCCGGAGTGGATTATCCATGCATCACAGCATCTATGGCGGCGGCGACAGGAGAAGAAGGTGTTGATGCCGAGTTGTTATATGTTGGTGACTTGGCTTCTTTTGCTGATCTGGCCACTCAGGCTAAGGGGAAGGCGGTGGTTTTTCACGGCTTTGCTGGGCGTGTCCAAGTTCAAAAGGCTACGGAAGCAGGTGCTGTGGCCTGCGTTTTTATTAATGGCGAACGCTTACATAATATGATAGTATCTCCTGTTTGGGGAAACCCAACGCCAGAAACATTCCCTATGATTCCCAAAATTAGTATTGTTTCAGTTAATAAGTATGACGGCGCAGAAGTTGTTAAAGAATCAAAAAAAAGTTCGGTCGCCCATATTGTGACTAGGATAGACGCTGGCTGGCGGAAAATCCCCACACTTATTGCGGAAATTAAAGGCCAAATTGAGCCGGAAAAGTTCATCCTGTTCAGTAGTCATGTTGATTCCTGGCATTTAGGGGCTATGGATAATGGCTCAGCAAATGCCACTATGATGGAAGTGGGAAGGATTCTGGCCGACAAGTCTTTGCGCCGTTCTCTGCGACTAGCCTTCTGGTCCGGTCATTCTCATGGACGATATGCCGGGTCTGCCAATTATTTAGATCACAACTACCGTGATTTTTATGATAATTGCCTACTTCACATTAATATTGATTCTGTGGGAGCCATAGGGGCTACTGTGGTTACGGAAGGAAATATTATGCCGCTAACCAAAGCTTTGGCTGCCCATGTTATCAAAGAACAGACTGGTCAGGAATTTTATGGAAAGCCCTTTAGCAGAGGCGGCGACCAATCGTTCTGGGGTGCTGGGGTACCATCGGCTTTTATGTCTTTCTCGGGTCAGCCGTTCAAATTTGCGGCCGATGATTTGGATACCCAGTATATGGTCAAACAATTCAAGAATGGTCCCCAAAGCTCAGGCTTTGGCTGGTGGTGGCATAGTAACGAGGATACTATAGACAAAATTGATGAAGCCAACTTGCAACGTGACGCCAGAGTTTTTCTGTCTATTGTAGTTCAAAGTTGTAATGCTCCACTTATGCCCTTAAATTTAGACGCCGGTATCGGTGAAATTAGAGAGCATCTCAACGCTTATAAAGAAATAGGCGGAGAGCATATTTCGCTGGTGGCTGTTGACGAAGAATTACAATATCTGGCAGACGCGGTTGTGGAAATTGAGCGATTGAGAGACGAAGAAGTTGATGATGAACTACTCAAGAAACTCAATGAAGCCAGCCATACAGTTACCAGGGTTATAGTGCGTCTGATGCAAGTAGGTGCTTCGGAATTTGACTCGGATTTGGCGATGGAGATGCCGGGATTTCCGCTACTGGCAGCTATAAATCAATTGGCTGAGGTACAGAACGACGAGCATCAGTATTTGATGTTATTGACCCAAATCCAGAGACGTATTAATCAGGTAGCTTTTATCTTGAATGAAGGCGCAAAAGCTGCGAGAAACATTTTGAAATCCTGTTGAGATGGGTGATGCTGAATAAAAATTGGAGGAATTGAACGAATATGCTGATATATATCCCTATATTATTATTATTTGTTTTCTTGATATTTGGAGTGCCGGTATTTCTATCGATGAGTATGTCCGGAGCTATCGGACTGTATCTAGTTGGCGGTACCAAAAGCTTAATCGGTATATTTGCTGCTACTTCTTTCTCCAGCGTGGCACATTACGAATTATTGGCGGTACCTCTGTTTATCCTGATGGCGCAATTCTTGACCACCAGTAATATCACTGGGGATTTGTTCCGCGTCGCTCAAATATGGCTAGGAAGGCTTCCGGGTGGTTTGGCAATTGCCACCGTCATCGCTGGAGCAGGCTTGGGCGCGCTCAGCGGGACCAGCACCGGTTCGGCGGCTACCTTGGCCTCAGCCGCCGTTCCTGAAATGAAGAAGCATGGCTATGCGCCCAAGCTATCGATGGGTGTGGTCAGCATTAGCGGAACTTTGGCTATCATGATTCCGCCCAGTGGCACTTTTATTATCTTTGGTTTGATTTCTGGCTACTCAATCACGGATTTGTTCCGCGCTGGGGTAATTCCAGGAATTGTAACGGGATTGGTTTACTGTGGGGTTGTGCTAATTTGGGTAAAAATACGGCCACAGGATGCGCCGACTTTAACCGAAAAGATACCACTTAAGGAAAAAGTCGCTTCGTTGCGCAACTTGTGGCCGATACTGTTGTTGTTGACTATTGTTCTGGTCAGTATCTTTTCCGGCTGGGTTACGGTCACGGAAGCGGCCGGTATTGCAGCCTTGGGAGCGTTTTTGATTCCGCTATTCATGGGGAGGTTTACCTACCGAAAGATTGAAACCGCACTGCTCAGCACACTTAAAACCACAACTATGATATTTTCCATTATCATTGGTGCCATGGCCTTCGGTTATTACTTAACTCTGACTCAGGTAACTACTAAAATAGTCGCCTTCATCGCGGGACTGAATGTTAGTCCACCATATATTATGTTGGCGTTGGTATTATTGTATGCTTTCCTGGGCTTCTTTATGGACCAGGTCGCCATCCTCTATCTGACTCTGCCGCTCAGTGTGCCAATTGTTGAGTCACTCGAAATTAATATGTTCTGGTTTGCCGTGATGATTGTTGCCGCGGCGGAAACTGGATTGGTTACCCCTCCGGTAGGGTTAAATTGCTATGTTGCTGCCGGAGCAGCCGGCGAATCATTGGAAACTACATTTGCCGGCGTTACTCCCTTTATTATTGCGGAGTTTGCCGTGTTGATCCTTCTGTTTTTAGTCCCATGGTTTTCTACCGTATTACTATAAGGGGGTAATAGAATGAAAATAATGGATGTAATTGACAAAATTAATAAAATTCTCACCACTATCGGAATGATATGCCTTTTTGCAATTATGGTTATTGTCTCTACTGACGGTTTAGGGCGCCAATTTTTCAACTTGCCGATCCCTGGCGCTTATGTACTTGTTGAGAAGTATTTGATGGTGGCGATGATTTTCCCCATCATTGGTTATACCTGGGCCCAAAAAGGGCATATCGGAGTATCATTTTTCTATGATAAAATGCCGAAGTCTGTGCAGAATATCGCTTTTCTAATTACTATCCTCTTTGGCCTGGCTATATTCGGGCTGATCGGATACACAGGCTATGATATGACGGTCACGGCCCTCACCAACCATGAGTTTACTACCGGTCTGATTAGCTTGCCGGTGTGGGTACAATATATCTGGATGCCTATTGGATGTGCTGTATTCTGTGTGCACTTGATCGCCGAATTTGTCATTTGTATAATTCGTATTCGCAAGGGTGGCCTGAACAAAATTTTGGTAAGCGCTGGTGCATCCAGTCGCGAGAGTGCCGACTAAACCAAACATTTCTGATTGATCATAAAGATGCGTTGATGAACATCGCACACTTTAATGATAAAAAAATACAGGGGGGAAAATTATGAAAAGGTATATCGTACTGCTACTTGTTGGTATTTTGGCCCTTAGTCTTGTAGGCTGCGGCGGTTCCAAGAGCAGCGCACCTGCTGTTAAAGAGAGTGCGGCGGTGGTAAAACCTATCGTTCTAAAGTTCGGTACCCATTTGACTGAAAAACACAATCTGACAATTAACGCGGTTCTTCCTTGGATGAAAAGAGTTACCGAGTTGACTAACGGCCAGGTAACCTTCGAGCATTATCCGAATTCGCAAATGGGCAAGGCTGCAGATACCTACAAACTGGTTGCTTCCGGTGCTTTAGATATTGGATATACCCTCTATATGGAAGACACTTTGCCGCTGACGGACCTACCTATGCTGCCGAATCTCTATAAGGACCCCGCAGCTGCTACCAACGCTTATTGGGAAGTGCTCAATCAGCCGCCGTTTGCCGATTATTTAATTAAAGCCAATCTTAAGCCAATTATGGCGGTTGTTTGGGAACCCTATACCATCGCTACTGTAAAGACCAAGCCGGAAACAATGGCAGATTTCGCTAAACTGAAATTGAGATCGTCTGGTGGTCTACATGACCAAGCTGCTGCTGCTTTGGGAATTACGCCAATTTCTATCTCCGCGTCCGAATCATTGGAAGCTTTGCGAAAGGGCACTGTTGACGGTTATTGGGGTTCCACCACCTCCTGGCTGGATTACCAGTTCACTCAGGTCCTTAAATATGGTGTTAGCAATTTGCCACTTAACGGCTGGGGTGGCATCTTCTCCATGAACCTTAAAGTTTATAATTCTTTGCCCGATAATGTGAAGAAAGCCATCGATACTGCCAATAAAGAAATGAACGCCTCTCTTGGACAGTATGTTAAAGACTACTGCACGCAAGCATGGACAGAAGCTGAAAAAGCCGGAGTGGAAATCTATAAAGTCAATGATGACGTAGTTAAGGAAGTAAAGGTAAAATTGGAGCCTATCACTAAAGCTTGGCTGGATAAACAGGATGCCGCCAATTATCCCGCCACTGAAGTCTACAAGCAGTTCCAGCAATCGTATATAAAATATTCCAAGTAGAATGTGCTAATATAATTAGTTGTAATATGATAGGTTTATGAGCTGGCACTTTCATCAGTCGCCGGCTCCCTTTAAGAAAAACCGTTAGTGAAAAGAGGACTGATTGGTGCAGAAATATTTGGATTATCTCCAAGATAAGGAAATATACATTTTAAAATTGATACGGGAGTTAGTAGAATTGGAAAGTCCTACGTTAGATAAGGTGCTGACCGATTATTTTGCAACCACTCTCAAGGATATATTCGAGAAATATACCGGAGGAAAAGCGGAAATTATTGACGACCAGCAATATGGAAATCATGTCCGAGGACACTTTGGAGATGGCAAAGAGCAGATACTTATAGTCGGTCATTTTGATACAGTACAACTTGCGGGCACATTGAAAAGCAACCCTTTCAAAATTGAAAATGGTAAAGCTTACGGTCCTGGTATATACGATATGAAAAGCGGTATAGTTCAGGCGATATTCGCTTTGGTTGCTGTGAAAGAGATTGGCACAGTTCTCAACAAAAAGGTAGTATGCTTGTTTAATTCTGATGAAGAAATTGGCAGTGTCAGTTCCACACAGTTGTTGATTGAAGAAGCAGGAAGAAGTAAATATGCTTTTATTATGGAGCCTTCTTTTGGAGATCAGGGCGCCATAAAAATCGCGCGCAAAGGAGTCGGTACGTATAAGTTGACAGTCAGTGGAAAATCAGCACATGCTGGTAATTGCCCAGAGGAAGGCATAAACGCTATTGAAGAGATATGCCGCCAAGTCTTATATCTGCAAGGCTTAAATGATTATTCTAAAGGTATATCGGTGAATTGTGGAATAATAAATGGCGGTAGCGCAAAAAATTCTGTTCCTGATTATGCTGCGCTGACAATCGATGTGAGAGCGTCTAGATTGAAAGACTGCGAAATACTCCATAATCATATCTGCAATCTCAAGTCCTGTAATCCTCTTGCCAAATTGCATGTAGAAGGTAGTTTTTCCCGTAAGCCAATGGAAAAGACCACTGAAAACTACAGACTTTATACTCTAGCTAGGGATTTAATGACTGAGAATTGTCACCTTCCATTACCAGAAGCTGCTGTGGGAGGTGCAAGCGATGGCAATATAACGTCCGCTCTTGTGCCTACCCTTGATGGGTTGGGGGCTGTAGGATCCGGTGCGCATTCATTGAATGAGCAAATATATATCAGCCATTTGGTACCTAGAACAGCTTTACTGGCAGCATTACTTGAATATTGCTAGAAAGAATATTTCCTAGCAGGTTATACAGTCTTTTTATTCACCTTCGATTATGGGCAACGGAGGGGCTGTTACTATATTTTACAATGCAATAGTTTTCCTTTGCAGTATTATGAAGCAATACTAAAATAACCGAGAATATAAATTACTCTTCGCGTGTGGTAAAAAGTACATAATAAAAATAAACTGCCTCTTGAGGCGATAGTAATATAAAAACCCTCATATAAAAAAATACAGTTATTTATTCATTGAAAGAACTTCCTGAGCTATTACGATAATCATATAAAAATATATTGGAAAGGATGAACAAGATGAAAATTACCATTATCGGAGCAGGTGCCATTGGCGGTGTAATTGGCGCTTATTTAGCTAAAGGTGGCAGAGATGTTGAATTGGTTGATGTTGTTGAAGAACATATTGAATCATTAAATGCGCATGGCATGAAAATCATTGGACAAAAAACAACATTCGTCGTACCCGTAAAGGCTTATACTCCCCAGCAATTACTGGATAAAAGTGAAATTCTTCAATGTGTCCTTTTATGCGTCAAGGCTCAGTATACCAAAGACGCTTTGCGGCCATTTCTGCCTTTGATGGATGAAAACACCTTTGTGGTATCGGTGCAAAACGGCTTGTGCGAGCTGGAAATCGCCGAGATGGCTGGCAAGGAGCGCACGGTTGGCGGTTTTGTAAATATATTTGCAGATTATTTAGAACCAGGTGTAATCAGCTATGGCGGAGAAGGTGCACTTTCTATTGGTGAACTGGACGGTAGTATTTCTCCACGCTTAAAAGCGATGGAACAGGAAATGTCTGTTTTGGACAGAATTGTAATCAGCAACAATGTTGCAGGTTTCTTATGGGCCAAACTTGCCTACGGCGCTATTTTAACGGCCACAGCATTAACGAATGAAAAAATGGCTGACATCATCGATAATCCGCGCTATCGGGTAATGCTCATGAATATAGCTTCCGAAGTCTTGGCTGTGGCGGATTATGCTGGAGTTAAGGCAGCTGCCTTTGACGATTGGAACCCAGCGAATGCCTATCCCAGAGAAACAAGAGATCTGGAACGCATGAATGAACAATTGGATATTCATGTTAAAAGACTAAGAGGCTACACAAAGGTTCACAGTGGCATTTGGAGGGATATGGTCGTGAGAAAAAGAAAGACTGAAAAGACTTATCATTTTATCCCCGTTTTCAAGCTGGCAGATGAAGCTCATATTAAGATGCCTTTATGCAGATTGCTCATGCAATTGTTACATGAGGTGGAAAATAGTGAGCGCCCGTTCTTTATTGACAATCTGGAAATATTGCTTAACAAAGATCAGGAAATATACGGATGAAACCCAATCTGGGGTCACTATATATTTGTAAATAGTCCATTATCTTTGCTATCCTGCTTTCTAGTGCATGTTTTTTGCAAGAACTTTTTCCACAGTGTTGCAACTCCATTTTCCATAATGTTGCAAGTTGTATTTCCCTGTTATTAACAGGGAAATACAAGAATTGCAGACATTTGTTACCTGAATTAATTAAAGGGCAGTATATCCAAAATAGCAAAGATAGTTTTCATTCTATAGTGGGCGCTACATATTAATCGTGCTATTTTAACAAAGCTTCTCGACATCTACCTATTAGGTCTTCAAGCAGGATATCTTCCATATCTGAGCGATCATTTTTAATAATATAGCTAATGTCAGCGATTTCCTTTACAGTAATTTGACCCATAAATCACGCTCCCCTCCAGCTTAACACCGGAAAGTCTAAAGTCGCTTGATTTCATCGAATGTAGTGCCTACCAACCATACTTAAAAAGGATGCGTAAACTTGTTCATAAGATGAAAAATGAAAGGTTGGTACGATTATGCTTATCTGGAAAAACGGGTTAGGGATAAAGGAAAAGTATCGACAAAATTGGTTGTCTATCTTGGAAAATATCCATCTTCTAAGCTCGGAGCTTTGCTACGTATTGTGTTTGCATGTTTCGGTGAAACCGAATACTCATGCATTCCTTTATTCAGATAGAATTTGCCTCAGTTATTGGTGGTGACACTTCCTTTGCCACTTAGGTCCAACTCCATTTCAGGAAGAGGATGGCAATGGTTTAAGTCTTCTGCAAATAGTTCCTCTTCTGAACCGTCTTCCAGTCCTATTGCAATACATCAGCGATTTGAGAAATGTTTTCTCCTTTTACGAAAAATCGGTATCTGATATCATGTATCTTGTCCATTGTAAGCATGCTCCTTTCCTCCTTGCATTCTTTGATCAGATACAAGGATATAAATTATGGGTTATGCCTGCAATAGATTTTTGCAATACTATGGAATTTCCAATTTCAATACTATGGAATTTTAACTTGCAACTTTCGGTACTTTTATCTTACAACAAACAGATAGGGGCATTTATTTGTGTCTGAAGAAACGGGTGAGTTCAAAAAAGGTGGGGGGCCCTCTTTATTTTGCAAGGATCAGGGACTGTGAGAGTACACCAAGCCACAGACAGGTGCAAGGGCCAGAATAAGTAGCGAAGTAAATTAAGTGAAAGTGAAAGGCGCCGTTCAAATGAAGGGCCTTTGGATTTTTCATAAAAACCCGAGCATACTAAATAAAAAATCAGTGTCAGGAGGAAGTCAAATGTACCGTCCTGACACCAAATTAACCAGTATGACGTTACATAACATATATCAGTACACTGGGTACAACACAACTTTCCTGGCAATTTTATATTCCTTTACAGGCAGATTCCAAATGGCAAAAGACGTTCTTGATATAAATTGGGTTCTGTTTTATATTAAGATATTCTCAGAGAAAGAAATGGAAATACCAGCTCAGAATCAATATGTACATTTAGTTAGTGAGAAAGGCATCACGTATACAGATGAGTTCAAACGTGAATTTATTGCTGAGAATAAAAAAGGAAAGCTTCCAAGAGGAGTATTTGAATAACCTGGCTTTGACATCAATCTACTTGGAATGGATCGTGCTCATTCTGCATCCAAAAGATGGCGTGCAGCATACAGAGAGAATGGTGTATTGGGTCTCCAGAAGAAAAAAATCAGGAAGACCTTTGGAATAAATATAAGGTAAAGGGTATTCGCTGGCATCAGTAATCTCGAAACTAATTGGGGGGATAACGTGTTTAAACTAGAAAAACTAGCAAAGCAAATCGAAGATTTGCGCTTAAACATGATCAATATAAAAGGGGGTAAATATTTTACAGATCCGGAAGTCATAGTTGCAAGCCAAGAGTTGGATGATGTTTTAGATAGGTACCAAGTAATGCAGATGAAAATAAAAAAGGCGTATAAGGGGACAGCTACTATGGCAGATCACAAAAAAGGAAGCCACACAGTCTATGATATAAAGTATCACGTAGTGTGGGTGACAAAATACCGATATAAAATACTGCACAAAGTCATAGGTCAACGATTGAGAGAACTGCTCCGTCAGGGATGCGAAACAATAGGTGTGACAATAGTTCAAGGTAGAGTAGGCAAAGATCATGTTCACATGCTAATATCGTGTCCGACGAATATAGCACCTAGTAAAATAGTAAAATATCTCAAAAGGGGATCGTCGAAGCTACTACAAAATGAGTTTCCAGAAATTAAGAAAAAATATTGGGGACAGCATTTATGGGCAGTAGGCTATTTTTGTGCAACTGTGGGGACAGTAACAGAAGAAACAGTTAAAGCGTACATAGAAGAAGATCAAGACAAGCACGATGTAAAAGAGATATTTGAAATAGAGGATAGCTGTCGCGAAAGAGGGTTCACATGAATAAGACAATTTACACCTGAATTCAAAACGAAAATTGTGCTGGAGATTCTCAAAGACTAGTAGCAGCTTGGAGAACTTGCGAACGGGCATGGGTTAAGTCCCAATCAATTACGAAATTGGAGAAATAAATTTTTGGAAAACGCTGCAAAGGTGTCACAAAGCAAACAAGAGAAAGATCTTAATGCCCAAGAAAGAGCGATGGATGAAGATCGAAATGAACTTATGGCAAAGGCCGGTCAACTCACAATTGAGAATGACTGGCTCAAAAAAGAATATGGACAAGTGTTTGGGACCGACTGGGAGACTAAGTCTGGTTTCAAAAAAGATAAATTATCGGTCACCAGGCAATGCGGATTGCTTGAAATTAACCGAACCAGCGTCTATTATACACCTGCACAACAAGACCGTGAGTGCGAGAATAAGATCAAGAACAGGCTTGACTACTGGCATTGTAGTATGCCAGTAGTCAAGCCTCACGTGTAAGAAATTTCAATAGCAGAAAACTACCTTGAACTCAAGAAATGAAGATACGGTCGTATTGTCAAAAGCGTAGAATCATGTATTTTTTTTTCATCGTTCATAAGTTCAGTTATAGCATTTGCTATTCTTTCAGCAGCAGATTTTGGTATTTCGCAAATTTCCATAATTTCAGATATTGAATGGGCACCTATTAGGTATAAAATGAATTCCGGTGCAAGGACTTCTTTGGCGAAAATCTGAGCTTGTTGCTCGTAATTGTTATATTTTTCTTTACTTAAATTCCATTTTAAAATAGAGGTTCTCTTTGAATCGAGATGCCCGAGATAAGCATGACCGATTTCATGCATTATCGTCCAGCGTATTCTTTCAAACGGTTCTATTTTCTCATTAAGAATTATTTTATTTGAATTGGTATCTGGCTCATAAATAATTAGACCGTCTTCGCCAAATATAACTTCTTCTATTAGGTATTTACGGTCTAATCCAGTTTCTAAAACAAGGTCTCCAATCGATTTGTATTGGATATTTAATTTATCCATCAGTTCAAAAGGGTTAACTGGTAGCCAGCCAATTTCATATCTTCTAATGAATTCTCTTGCTTTTTGAAGTGGCATAGGCGTAATCCACACTATTATCACTCTTTTTCCGTTTCGAATGCATATGGATATAGCGATTCCATTGCTTTGCGAAGTTTAGTAATATCCTTGTCGTCTAAGTTGATGCTGGCTCGAACTATTGCTCGCAGATCTGGGCTTGTGATACTGTCAACAACGGCTTGTTCGTCACCGCTTTTCTTGAAAGCTAATTTTATTTTTTTTAGAGCTTCCACATTAACATCTAATACATTTTCACTGTTTCTACGCATTGTCCGCATGTCAATACTTAAATTTGAAAGATCAGTATTTGAAATCTCAAGAGCGATTGCGGCTCTTTCTAATTGTTCTTTCTGCTGTATTTTTAATAAAGTCTCAAATGAAGTTTTAAGGCTAACTGCAATTTTTGCCAACATCTCTGGCGATGGTTCTCTTAGTCCATTTTCAATATAATCAATATAAGATTTTGATATTCCCGAAGAATTTGCAAGGAGTTTGACGGAATATTTTTCTTCTTTTCGAATGCGTTTAATATACTTGCCAAGGCATTTTCCCATTTTATAGCCCCCCAAGATATTACTTTCTGTGAATTTTATTTCAGAGAAGGTAAATCATAGAATTTTACACAATATACAGTAATGAAAATATTTACAATTACCTCAATTAGTGGTAGTATTCTTGTAGAGATGAGGATAAAAATGACAGGTAGCAGCAATTCATTATGTCTGCTGCATTATGAGATAAATATATGATAAAGACGTGTAGGAAGTGGGTAAAATTCTTGTCCCAGATGACGAATTTGGTGTGCAGCTCCTGCTTCACGGCCTTCCAGGAGGATTAACACGAAGTCCAAATGATGCAAAAGGAGAGGAAGCACTTTGATTACTTATCGTCTTTAAGCCAGATCTCATATTAATGGACATGGAAATTTGAAAATTGAAATGAACGGGATAGAAATATTAAGACAAATTCGGGAATTAGACCCTCAAGTGCCTGTAATCATGATGACAGCCTATGGGGAGAGTGAACAAAATATAGAGAAAGCAAAGGTCTAGGTATTCTCTATTATATGGGTAAGCCCTTTGATGTATTTCATCTAAGGGAACGGGTGAGAGAGATATTAAATAGCTCTATAATCACCAAAGGATCAAAGTTTGTTCATGAATGCAGTCTGCCATAAATAAGAGATACTACCGATAAGTGAATTTTCCGATGTGAATAACTGTGGCAAACAACTATTAAGACTCAGAGTATGGCTGCTTTTCCGTTTTTCTGCCGCCAGTGTTTCCAACACCACTTGAGGGCCACTAATCAAAAAAAAGTAGCGGGAAAACGGTATATTTTTTCACAACGTAACTCTGGCTTCGTAAATCATTTCCCTGGTTACCATTTCACCCCTCTATTAATGTCTTAATGTAGCCTTAGAAATTTGATTTTATTCGTCGTTAAACAATAGTCTAATACTCTATATAGATTTTAAGGGGCTGTATCCAGTACGTGGGCGATGCAGTGTAAGTAGAAATAGACGATATTCCTAAAAGGTATAGACATTTACCAGAGATAGCAATATACCATCTTACTTTTCTCAATTTGGCCCCAGCACATTGCTGTTGAATATCATCCATTTCTAGTTGCGGTAGTATTTAATGTCTTCTTACCACATTCTCTTTAATTCGACAAATTACTGTCATAGTCCTTCTTAAGACGCAATATGAACAGAAAACTTTGGAACGCTACAGCATTTCATAAAGATCGTGCGTAATTTTCACCACAGGGTCTCTGCAGAGCTTGAAACATGAAACAATATAAAAAAGGCTAAATGCTTTGTATTTATGAGCTAGGGGGGGACGGCGTTGGAATATCAACTTATTGAAGAAATGCGAAAGGAACTTAATCAATTAGGCAACCGCAAACCCCTTAATGACCCAGATATTTTAAAACTTAGTCAGAAGTTAGACGGATTGTTAAATGAATACCAGAAACTGCAATATGAAAAATCACTGGTGATTCAGGAAGTTGTAATGGTACGTAAAAAAAAAATTAAGAAGGATTTATCTGTCCGGCATGCAAAACATTCGCAATTCCATGGAACGAAAGCTGTGGACGTCTGGCGTGCCCAATTTGTCGTCATTAAACATCCGTGAGTGCGGGAACGATCTTTGATAAAACGAGAACACTACTGACGACTTGGTTCGAGGCTGCTTGGCGCATGACTACGGCTAAGAACAAAATGTAGGCCAAAAATTGGAGCGCACTCTGGGTACGAGCTATCCGGTAGCTTGGACGATGCTACTTCCGGGTGGCGATGGTGGATGTGGAACGTAAACAGTTATTTGGTGATGTGGAGATAGACGAACCCTTTATTGGTGGAGTCCAACAAGGGGGGGACGAGGCCGTGGCACCACTAAAAGTGTTGTGGTCATTGCAGTGGAGATCAGGCAACCCAAAGGCTTTGGACGGTCCTGATGCGTCATATTCCAGACGCATCAGACAGTCTCCTGCCATTCATACAAGATGTGGTTGCTCTCGGAGCGGTAATACTCACCGATGGGTGGGGCGGCTACAACAAACTGCCTGAATACGGATACACATATAACTTGGGAAACTGGACCGTTATTGTTGATGGAAGGTTTACAGGGAGATCATCCATCAAATTCATGGATAACGAGTTCAATGAGAGATAGCACTGACGTCCTTATGTGATAGGAAGCCGGTGCTATCGTCATGATCTTGATAAAAATATAATCAGCTATTACTCCCCTTTAAGATACTGGGTAGAACATTAATAGCATAGAGTGGCACATTGGTTAACCATTCTTCTTGTCTGTAATCTGACATGGATGTACGAATGGCAACCTTTGGATTATATTTTTGGCAATAGCTCTTTAGGCTTTTAGCCTGGAGATTTTCTGCAGCTTTAACTTCTAGGGGCACAATATTCATGTCGCTTTGGAAAATAAAATCGATTTCGGCTGTCGCTTTTTCTGCAGACCAGTAATAAGGGGTTACTTTACGACTGGCGATCAGTTGCTGAAGGACGTATTGCTCGGTTAACGCACCCTTAAACGCAACAAACAGGTTGTTTCCGTCAAGCAGGGATTTAAGATCTAGGTCGCTCATGGCGCCGAGTAGGCCAACGTCCAGAATATACAATTTAAACGCATTGAAATCTTGATAAGCCATTAGGGGCATATCCGGTTTTGTTACTCTGCTTATTTTATAAATTAAACCGCAGTCAATCAGCCATGTCATCGCAAGTTCATACTCCCGGGCTCTTGCACCTTGCCGTATCAGTCCGTAGACGAATTTTCTATTTTCCTTGGCAAGTCTTATTAGTGAAATATGAATAAGGTTTGCTAATCCTTACAAAGAAGCATGAAAAAGGTTGAACTTTCAGTGACATAAATTTACGTGAATATGGAACAATCACCTCAAATCTTGCTCGTTTGGTTTGTATAACACAAAAAGGGATTTCTCTTGGCTCAATTGAATATATAAAGTGAAAGTCTATTTCGTAGGTTTAATATTTGAGAAAGGTGCTTTATAATCTAGCGAGTATAGAATCGTTTTTTTATGTTGTATCGTGCCGCTACTTTGTTGAATATTGCCCCGTTCTCACATATTTGATATGATAGACGTTAAAGCAACAAACTATCCAAGGGAAGGTGATTAGATGACAATTTCACGTGAAGACGTTGAATATGTGGCAGCACTGGCACGCTTAGAGTTGACTGAACCCGAGATTAAAGAGTATACAGAACAACTCAACTCCATTTTAGACTATGCGGCCATGTTGGAGCGTTTAGATACAGACGATGTGATACCTACAGCTCATGCGGTTCCATTACATAATGTTATGCGCGAGGACCAAGTAAGCCCCTCGATCAATCATGATAAAGCCTTGAAGAATGCCCCGGATGGGGAAGAAGGTTTCTTTAGAGTGCCGAGAATAAGTTTGACTTAGAAAGGAGGACATAGGAACTATGATGATCAGTCAATCAGTCAGTGAACTGCATGAGCTTCTCGTACATAAAGACGTCAGCTCCACCGAGTTGACGAAAGCATACATAAAGCGCATCCAAATCGTGGATCCAGAATTGAAAGCCTATTTAACGGTTATAAAAGATCCGGCGATGGCTCAGGCGGCCGAAATTGATCGAAAGATCGCCCATAACCAGGTTCTTGGTGACTTAGAGGGAATTCCAATGGCCTTGAAAGATAACCTGTGCACGGAAGGCGTTCGAACAAGTTGTGCTTCAAAGATGTTGGAAAATTTTATTCCACCTTATAACGCGACTGTGACAGACCGTCTTCAGGCTGCGGGCACGATTCTTCTTGGCAAAGTCAATATGGATGAGTTTGCCATGGGTTCCTCAACTGAGAATTCATACTTTGGAAAGACTCGGAATCCCTGGGATTTAGAACGCGTACCCGGAGGATCTTCGGGTGGAGCTGCTGTAGCCGTCGCTGCGGACGAGGCGGCTTTTGCCCTGGGGTCAGATACAGGGGGATCTGTTCGCCAACCCGCTGCTTTTTGTGGGGTGGTAGGCTTGAAGCCAACTTACGGGGCGGTCTCCCGGTATGGTCTGATTGCCTTTGCTTCCTCACTCGACCAGATTGGTCCGTTGACTAAAACTGTGCGGGACAATGCCTTGGTGATGAATGCTATCGCTGGATATGACCCTAGGGATTCAACGTCAGTTGCTTATGAGAAGCCAGATTATACTAAGTTCTTAGTCAACGACATTAAAGGTTTGAAGATAGGGATTCCTCGGGAGTACTTCGGTGAAGGGATTGATCCGGACGTGGCAAGTGGGATTCGAGCGGGTATTCAAACCCTGATTGATCTAGGTGCAGAAGTGTCCGAATGCTCGCTACCACATACTCAGTACGCCATACCTGCTTATTACCTGATTGCTACCGCCGAAGCGAGTTCGAATCTTGCTCGTTATGATGGTGTGCGCTATGGGTATCGGGGCGAGGCTGAGGATGTCTTGGGTATGTTTAGAAAGACTCGGGCAGAAGGATTTGGGCAAGAAGTGAAACGAAGGATTATGCTCGGAACCTATGCCTTAAGTTCGGGATATTATGATGCCTATTATTTAAAAGCACAAAAAGTTAGAACTCTAATCAAGCAAGATTTTGATAAGGCCTTTGAGAAGTTTGATATTTTACTCTCCCCTACGGCTCCGACCCCCGCTTTTAGATTTGGTGAGAAATCCTCGGATCCTTTAACCATGTATTTGTCAGACATAACGACCGTTCCCATTAACTTGGCGGGTATCCCGGCAATTTCTATCCCAGCGGGATTCGTCAAGGGAATGCCAATTGGTATGCAGCTGATGGGTAAAGCATTTAATGAAGGAACATTGTATCGAGTCGCTTATACCTTTGAGCAAAACACCCAATATCACACGTTGAAACCAAGTCTGTCTGGGGAGGTGCTTGCGCGTGGGAGTCGCTGATCAATACGAAATGGTCTGTGGGCTGGAGGTCCATGTTGAGCTCCAAACCAAGACAAAGATTTTCTGCGGATGTACAACAGAGTTTGGGGGAGAACAAAACACGCACGTTTGCCCAGTGTGCCTGGGTATGCCCGGAGCACTCCCGGTTCTGAATGTTGAGGTTGTAAATTATGCGATTAAAGCTGGTTTAGCTTTGGAATCTGAGATCGCAGAGTTTTCAAAGTTTGACCGGAAGAACTATTTCTATCCGGATTTGTCAAAGAATTATCAGACGTCCCAATTTGATTTGCCCATATGTATAGGGGGTAGGCTGGAGATAGAGGTCGAGGGAAATAAGAAATGGATCGGGATTACACGCGCCCATATGGAGGAAGATGCCGGTAAACTCGTACATAGTGGAGAAACGATCTCAACCTCTAATGAGTCTTCTGTCGACTATAACCGAGCAGGCGTACCCCTTCTGGAAATCGTATCAGAGCCGGATCTACGTTCAATTCCGGAAGTCCTTGCCTATCTTGAAAAATTGGTTCAGATCCTGGAGTATATTGAGGTATCGGATTGCCGTTTGGAACAAGGCTCGATTCGCTTTGATGTCAATGTTTCACTGAGGCTCCTC
>DASRMA010000176.1:0-21406 GCA_035648155.1 Desulfosporosinus sp. | reverse complement strand
GGACGGCTACTTTAATTGGGGACATGGGGACCCCCCGAATATTATGATTGGTAGTCAAACTCATTTAGGATTTATAGATTTTGCCGTGAACTTAGTTCCTGTGGTTCTAATGATTCATATCGCAACCATGGCTGTCTTTTATTCTTATATCGACGTAAACTCCGAGTTTCAGAGGAGCTTAAAGCAGAGCTCACAAAACTTGATCCAATTGCGGCAATTAAAGATTATGGCCTATTGAAAAAAAGTTTGTCCGTCATTACGCTGATTTTGATTGGCTTCTTCTTGCATCAGGCCTTACATCTAGAGTCTGCAACGATCGCTTTATCAGGCGCAGTCCTCTTGATGTTCATCACTAAAGAAGAACCAGAAGATATCTTATTAACGGTGGAATGGCCCACCATCTTCTTCTTTATTGGACTGTTCATTGTAGTGGGGGGTCTGATCGAGACAGGCTTAATCAATAGCATGGCACAGTGGGCATTTACTGCGACAGCGGGTAACTTTACCCTGACAGGGATGTTAATCTTATGGTTTTCAGCGATTGCCTCGGCCTTTGTAGATAACATTCCTTTTGTAGCCACAATGATCCCACTGATCCATCAAATAGGCACTTTAGGAGGAATTTCACCAACCGAGTTAGAGCCCCTTTGGTGGGCATTATCCTTAGGCGCGTGTTTAGGCGGAAATGGTACGTTGATAGGTGCTTCAGCAAATGTCATAGTTGCGGGCATGGCTGAGAAAAATGGAGTACATATCGGTTTTGTATCCTTTATGAAGACCGCGTTTCCCTTGATGTTGCTATCTATTTTTATCTCTATGCTGTACCTTTTGGCTTTTTATTTTTAATTCACGAAGAATTTATGATCTATAGACTATATTTTTGCATTAAAGGAGGGCTTACCTCATGAAAAATAAACGTCTTGAAGTTGATGAGTTTAATGCCCAACGGCAGGAGGTTCTCAAGCAATGGCCAACGGGGGAAGGGGTCAATTTCGAAGAAGCTGTCACCTATCATAAGGCCATGCCAAAAGAGAAAGTCTTTGCGGAAGTGTTAGCCAAAGCTAAAGAGAAAGGGCAAACTCTGGCTCAACCTCGGGCTGGAGTCGCTTTAATCAATGAACATATCGAGATGCTCAAATACCTCCAGGACGAGAGCGGAGCCGATTTATTGCCGACGACCATCGATTCGTTGACGAGGCAAAACCGCTATCAGGAAGTGGAAAAGGCAATCGAAGAAAGTAAAATAGCTGGTCATTCCCTGCTTAATGGTTTTCCGGCGGTCAATTATGGTGTGGTGGCTTGCCGCAAAGTCATCGAGTCTGTGAATTTACCTTGTCAAGTACGCCATGGCACTCCAGATGCGCGTTTATTGGCCGAAATTACGTTAGCTGGGGGGTTTACGGATTTCGAGGGCGGTGGTATTTCTTATAATATTCCTTACGCTAAGAACGTATCGCTAGAAGAGACTATTAATAACTGGCAATATGTGGACCGCTTAGTTGGTTTGTACGAAGATTATGGGGTTAGAATTAATCGTGAGCCGTTTGGCCCTTTAACAGGCACGTTAGTCCCACCCTGCATTTCCCATAGTGTCGCCATTATCGAGGCTTTGCTTGCTGCCGAACAGGGTGTTAAAAATATAACCTTAGGGTACGGGCAATGTGGTAATTTGATTCAAGATATAGCCTCAGTTCGTAGTTTAATGGAGTTAGGAGAAGAATACCTAGCACGCTTTAATTATAAGGGCATTATGTTGACTAGTGTCTTCCATCAGTGGATGGGAGGTTTTCCTCAAGACGAAAGCCAAGCATTTGGGGTTATTTCCTGGGGTGCTGCTACGGCGGCATTTGCTAAAGCTACTAAAGTAATCGTAAAGACTCCCTACGAGGCCCTAGGAGTTTCTACGAAGGAGGCCAATGCTGCTGGGATCAAAGCAACGAAACAAATTTTGAGTATGCTAAAGGACCAAATTTTCTCCGATACTCCGGAACTGCAACGGGAAAAGGATTTGATCAAACTTGAAACCAGGGCAATTGTAAATATGGTCTTGGAATTGGGAGACGGGGATATAGCTCTTGGCACCGTACGGGGATTTGAAGCAGGCGTTATAGACATTCCTTTTGCTCCGAGCAGGTTTAATGCTGGGAGAATACTACCAGTCCGTGACTCCCGTGGTGCAGTACGTATACTTGATCATGGAAACCTGCCCCTTGGCAAGGAAAGCTTGGATTTTCACAGAGAACGTATAGCAGAGCGTGGCAAGGAAGAAGGCAGAGTGCCGTCTTTTCAAATGGTTGTCGATGATATCTATGCTATCGGCAAAGGAAGACTGGTCGGGCGTCCAAGATAGAAAAGAAGACGAGGGGAGAGATTCGGGTAGTGAAAATGTATGAATATATGGGTAAGGAAATTTTCGCCAAGTTCGACCTTCCGGTTCCGAAAGGGAGAATGGTTAGCAGTCCTGATGAGGCGTTCCAGATGGCGACTGAAATTGGGGGCTCTGTGGTAATCAAAGCTCAGGTTCTTTCCGGCAAGCGGGGTAAAGCTGGTGGTATCAAGTTCGCGGATCATCCGGAAGAAGCAAGATCAGCAGCCCAGGAACTGTTCGGGATGGTCATTCAGGGCCTACCGGTAGAAATCCTGCTGGTAGAAGAGAAGCTGCAAATCGACAGGGAACTTTACTTATCCATCACCATTGACTCAGCTGCCAAAATGCCGATACTGATTGCATCGGCCCAAGGTGGTATGGATATTGAAGAAGTTGCGGAAGAGTACATTGTTAAGAAACATATCGATGTAGAACTTGGTATGCAAGGATTCATCGCGAGCGATGTCGTCAGAAGGATGGGCATACCTTTGAATAGTCCGCAAGGTAAGGAACTGATCAAGATCATTAAAACTTTGTATCAAATCTTCACACAAAAAGATGCTGATTTGGTGGAAATCAATCCGTTAGTGATCAGTGGTGATAAAGTCATTGCTGCAGATGCTAAGGTGACGATTGACGACGAGGCGCTCTATCGCCAATTAGACCTACCTCGCGTGGAAGAACGTACCGCCGCAGAAAAAGCGGCTCACGAACTGGGTCTTACGTTTGTGGAACTGGACGGAGACATTGGAGTTATGGCCAATGGTGCTGGTATCACAATGGGTACCCTAGATACCCTCACTTATTACGGGGGAAAACCAGCAAACTTCCTCGATGCTGGTGGTGGAACGGGAGAGGAAGGGACAGCCAAGGCTCTTGAACTCATCTTGTCACGAAACCCCAAGTCTATCATCATTAACATCTTCGGTGGCATAACCCGTTGCGATGATGTTGCGAGGGCGTTTGCCTCTGTTAAAAAAAATAGAGGTATGCCAGTTCCGGTGGTTATTCGTCTGGTGGGCACGAACCAGGAAGCTGGACGAGCTATACTGAAGGAAGTTGGTATTGAGGCCTATGACTCTATGCAGGATGCTATCAAGAAAGCAGTTGCTCTGGCCAATTCGTAGATCAATGCTTGACATTTGGGGAAAATTTTTGACAAGGAGGTCTCGTTAAATTGGCCATAATAATCGATGAGAATACAAATGTAGTAGTCCAAGGCCTTACCGGTAAACAGGGCCTTTTCCATACAAAGCAAATGCTCGCTTACGGCAGTAAGATTGTCGCTGGTACATCCCCAGGCAAGGGTGGTACAATCGTCGAAGGTATCCCTGTATACGACACTGTGCGCGCGGCCTGTGAAAGTCATCGGGTCGATGCGTCCGTCATCTTTATACCAGCAGCTTTTGCCAAAGATGCTGCCTTGGAAGCCCTGGAAGCAGGTATCAAAGTTGTAGTAGTGGTTACTGAGCATATCCCGGTCCATGATGAAATGGCAGTTGTGGCTTATGCAAAACGTGTCAAAGCTACCGTTATCGGCCCGAATACTTTTGGCATTGTGTCTTCGGGAAAATGCAAGATGGGTATTCCTCCGAATCAGTTCTTTATTCCCGGATTGGTGGGCGTTGTGGCTCGCTCAGGGACTCTAACCTACGAAATTGTTGGCAACCTCACTGCTCAAGGTATCGGTCAGTCCACAGTAGTAGGTGTGGGTGGAGATAGGGTCGTGGGTCTGAGCTTTGTGGACGTTTTGAAGCAGTTTGAGCAAGATCCAGAAACTAAGGCCGTTGTTTTAATCGGTGAGATTGGGGGTAACTCCGAGGAAGAGGCCTCACTTTATATTAAAGAAATGACTAAGCCGGTGGTAGCATATATTGCGGGGAAGAGTGCACCTGTTGGAAAACGGATGGGGCACGCGGGAGCTATTATCGAACGTGGAAAGGGAACCTATGAGGGTAAAGTTAAAGCCTTGATTGAAGCAGGTGCTAGGGTAGTGGAATTGCCTTTTGAAGTCCCAGAAGTCATTAAAGAAGTATTGGGTAGATAGTGTCCGCGGACTAAGAGTTTTGGGTGAGGTATTACAGATGCACATTTATCCATTATTGATTCTGGTGCTACAGTTTTAGAAAGGCTTATATCTCAGATTCGTGAGCGTGCAACCTCAAGGTTATGGCATAAACTTGCTTCTCTTCCAAATACTAATCAGCGTGAAATTCTTGAAAATTTGCTTATGGTAGATGATAAAAATAAAACCGGTTTAGAAAGCCTTCGTCAGTCCGAAACAGGGTGTCTTTGCACAACCCGCCAAAATGGGGGATTAAGCACTATTTCAAAAAGCCTACTTGTCCCTGTACCAGCGTAGCTGTCACCAGGGGCAAAGTAGATGGATGATATTGGTTAATTTCTAGGTTAAAGTTCCTAAAATGGTCTGTATCGGAACTTTTATAAGAAAATAGATAATTATTTACCCGTTTTAACCATATTAGAATGGTTAAATAGTATTCGAAAACGTTTGACAACTCCCTTGATCAGTGCCAAACAATTGGAGGATATTGGGGTTGCAGTCGTAGTATATTCACGACTTCTCACAGCAGCTGCAATCAGGGGTATGCAGAACGCAATTGGTGTGTTGCAACAATCACTTGTCGATGGTATAACTGTTGAACGGCCAGATTTGCTTGTGTCGTTTGAGGAGCTAAATAATTTGATGGGATTGGATCATATTAAGGAAATGGAGCAACGCTATCTGACGGAAGAACAACTGAAGTCCAAATATGGACGACAGGAGGTACTTTAAGTATTGGTCAAAGGTGCTATGTGTGAATGGTAAAATAAAGTGAACAGTAGAACAAGAAGGGGGTTTGACCGTGAAACAAATTGGGGTGGACGAGATCGTCGAAGGGGTCGAGAAAATTTGTATCGGTGCTAACTATGATTTAGGTGAAGATGTCATGCAGGGCCTTCAGAAAGCTTTGCAAATAGAATCATCTCCCTTGGGGTGTGAGATTTTAGAGAAACTAATCGAGAATGCGCAGATTGCTCACAATGAAAGGGTACCAATGTGTCAAGATACAGGGATGGCAGTTTTGTTCGTGGAACTTGGTCAGGACGTGCATGTTGTGGGAGGAACATTGACGGTTGCTCTCAATGAAGGGGTGCGTCGGGGATACAAAAAGGGTTATCTAAGAAAATCGATGGTGATGGATCCCTTTGAGCGGGTTAACACGGGTGATAATACTCCAGCAATTATTCATTATGACATAGTAGCCGGGGACAAACTGCGCATTACGGTGGCCCCGAAAGGGATCGGCAGCGAGAATATGGGCAGTTTAAAGATGTGTAAGCCCTCGGAGGGACTGGACGGGGCCATGCAATTTGTGGTGGATACGGTAGATAAAGCCGGCAGCAATCCCTGCCCGCCGATTGTGGTCGGTGTGGGGGTCGGTGGTACGATGGAGAAAGCAACGTTCTTAGCTAAAAAAGCCTTGATTCGGTCGCTCGGCGAGGCTAATTCGGATCCCCGGATAGCCAAGATTGAACAAGAACTTCTGGAACGCATCAATCGGCTGGGTATCGGACCGCAAGGATTTGGCGGGACAGTGACGGCGCTGGCGGTGCACATGGAAGTGTTTCCGACTCATATCGGCGGCATGCCAGTGGCGGTAAATCTTAATTGCCACGCCACCAGGCACCAAGAGATCATACTGGAAGGAAGTGAAGCCTGATGACGGACGTAATTCGTTTGGAAACTCCGCTAACCCAAGACAAAGTAGCTATGCTCAAAGCCGGTGATAACGTGCTGCTTAGCGGTATTGTTTACACAGCACGAGACGCTGCGCATAAGAAGATGGTGGAGGCTTTAGGACGAGGTGAGGCCTTACCTTTTGATGTCAAAGATCAAATAATTTATTTCGTTGGACCTGCGCCGGCGAAGGAGGGCCAAGTAATTGGTTCGGCTGGCCCTACCACTAGCGGGCGGATGGACGCTTATTCTCCTATTATGATTGGTCAAGGCTTGACAGGCATGATCGGCAAAGGGCTGCGGTCTGAGGAAGTGATTGAGGCCATGCAGGAACACGGGGCAGTTTATTTCGGAGCGATCGGTGGCGCTGGGGCCTTGATTGCCAAACGGATTGTAGCTTCAGAGGTGATCGCTTATCCGGAATTAGGCCCAGAAGCGGTGCGACGGATTGAAGTTAAGGACTTTCCGGCGATTGTAATCATAGATAGCCAGGGTAACAATCTCTACGAGACAGGCAAAGCTAAGTATAGGCAGGCTTAAAGGGCTAGTATACTATACTATACTATTATTGAACAGGCAATATCTCTTGCTTCTCTTGTCCATGCTGGAGGCGGCGTAGTGGGATAAGTATATTAGGTACCCTTGCCGTGTTTTCTGGAGTAGATTTCCTTTTAATGCGAATAGCTCCGATTACTTTCCTGACCGCCTTTATCAGTACGGCCCTAGGAGGCATGACGGAGATGGGATTGACTGCGATGATGGTTCATGCTGATCTTTCTACAGTGATTGCCTTTCAGTTGTTCAGGCTGCTGTTCGTATTAGGGGTTCTGTGCACAAATCGTCCAAAAGTCCGGTAGAGGGGTCAGTGCCAAAAAGCCCAATATTGGCGGAAGAGTTGTTGATGCATTATGACTGGCCAGGTAACATACGGGAACTTAAAAATGTCTTGGAACGCGCCATGGTCACAGTGAAAGAAGAAATAATTAACCATAAATCTATGCTCAATCTCGTGGATTCCTAGACAACAATTCAACAAGAACAGGTGATCGGAGGAATTATGCCCATCGAACAAAAGGAAAAGCAGATGATCCGCTTTGCCTTGAAGCGTTACGGCGACTCAGTAAATGGAAAGAAGCAAGCCGCAAAGGCCTTAAAGATATCCCTGGCCACGCTTTATAATAAACTAAGAACCATGTCTTAGCTGGGAAGGTGGATTTAAACAATTTATTCTATTAATTAGAAGGTTTTAGTGACTAAATTCTAAAAAGTATAAATAATCAACTTATTAAAGGCTGAATCACAGGAAATAATTGCCAGTTATCCAATCCTTCTTTTAATGTTTAATTGGTTGAACTCGACTGTTTATAAGGGTAGTGCGCCCGTAAGAGTAGCTAAACGCTATTCGTGGGCTATTGAAAACCTGCATTGAGCATGCAGTAGGTTAAAGCATCATGCGGTTAAAACCTGCAACCTATCATCCCCCGACTTATCCAAAAAGGGAAACCGGATGGGGAGCATAGCATGTCGGAGAGTGTGTAATATGCGAGCTTCAAGCATATTACAAGGCATACAGGGATGAAAAATCGTCTATGAGGGTGAATAGCTGAATTGCTTTAATGATAGTCGGAGGTTGGACATAATAAAGTTCTCGGCGTAGTGGAGTTGTACCCGCCGGTGCCTTGATAGAATTGCTTGTTCCTTGTAGTCCTATTCGATGCTCAAGGCAAACCAGCCACAGGACAGTGGAAAACGACGAAAGTCACACCCGACAATACGATAAGCTCATGTTTCAATAGTACTAAACGGGGATTGTCTAAAGTGGAATGCTCTCGCAAATAGAGGGCTATGAACGCTATGAGAAAAGCGGTTCTGAAAATTTGCATGACAACAGAGTTCTCGTAGTAGTCAGAGGCAGGGAGAGCCTGCTACACTATGGCGTAAGCCATAAGGCGAAGGAGAACAGTTTATCTTTCAACACCACTATGGAAAGGTGCGTGAGGCACTATGAGCAATCCGATAAACGTGTTGAAAAGCTTAGAAAGTAATGCATGTAACCAAAAATATTACCTAAGTGATAGATAAATGGAAAGCCGTATACCTTGAGAGGGGTAAGTACGGTTTGGGAGGGAGTGAGCCGAAACCTATCGGAATTCCGACAAGGCGCGGCGAGCTTACCTCATTATTCGATTATTAAAATAGTGTCTGAAAATAGCGTCTATTTAATTTCAATTGGCACATAGCTTGCATATTCTCTAGTTTGAAAAGATAACTAAGAAAACGAATGAAAGGAATTCCATGTTTGCCCAAAAAGAGGTTGAGAGGAGAGGACCTGAGATTTATGAGTACGACACAAAAGCCTTATCACTTTTTAATTCGTAGAGCCCATTCTTTATTAGGACTAATACCCATCGGCGTATTTTTAATCTTTCACATGTTTCTAAATTTAACCGCCCGTGGTGGGGCAGCGCAGTATGACAAAGTTATTGGTACTATGCAAAGTATCCCGGGGATTTTTATCATTGAACTTGTTGTCATATTTGTGCCTATTGCCATTCACGCCATATATGGAACATGGGTGGTCTATAGCGGGCAAAGTAATATTTTGAGATATAAGTATCCCAGGAATTGGTTCTATATTATCCAACGAATTTCTGGTCTGTATACCGTGGTTTTTATCATTAGTCACGTTTATCTTATGCGTTTTGGCGAGGGAAATAATTTCGCAGCACTTTCACAGCTTCTAAGTCAGCCTTTGGGCTTGATCTTCTACACTTTGGGCGTGTTATTTGCGATTTTCCATTTCGTCAACGGCTTATGGGCTTTTGCCATTACGTGGGGTATCACTATTGGACCCCATTCTCAAAAAAAGTGGTTGTATTCCTTGGCGGTTGTTTTCATTCTCCTCTCAGTGATCGGTTTAGGAGATATTTCAGCTTTCCTTAAGTAAAAGCAGCATAAGGAGTCTGGGTTAAGAATGAGTAGAAAACAAAAAACAGTATCCACAATAAGAACTAAGATTTTAGGAGGGTCAAGAGGATGAGTAAAGTCATCGTAGTGGGAGGCGGCCTCGCTGGGCTAATGGCAACGATTAAGATGGCCGAAGCCGGTACGCACGTCGACTTATTTTCTTTAGTGCCAGTAAAACGTTCACACTCAGTATGCGCTCAAGGAGGCATCAACGGAGCCGTTAATACCAAAGGAGAAGGGGACTCTACATGGCTTCACTTTGACGATACGGTGTACGGTGGAGATTTCCTGGCCAATCAACCGCCTGTGAAAGCTATGTGTGATGAGGCACCAGGAATTATTCACTTGATGGATCGGATGGGCGTCATGTTTAGCCGAACACCGGAAGGGTTACTGGATTTCCGTCGTTTTGGAGGGACCAAATTTAACAGAACAGCCTTTGCAGGGGCCACAACCGGCCAGCAACTTCTCTATGCACTCGATGAGCAGGTTCGGCGTTATGAAGTGGAAGGCATGGTACAAAAATTTGAACAGTGGGAATTGCTTTCTACTGTGCTCGATGAAGGAACGTGTAAAGGGATTGTCGCTCAAGACCTTCGGAATATGAGCATTAAGTCGTTTGCTGCGGACGCTGTGATTATTGCAACTGGCGGGCTGGGCTCGGTCTTTGGCAAAAGCACAAACTCGACGATTTGTACGGGAAGCGCTGCATCAACGTTATATCAACAAGGCGCAAAATATGCCAATGGGGAGTTTATCCAGATCCACCCTACGGCAATTCCAGGCGATGACAAACTCAGGCTGATGTCCGAATCAGCCCGAGGAGAAGGCGGACGAATCTGGACCTATAAAGATGGAAAACCTTGGTATTTCCTGGAGGAGATGTTCCCTGACTATGGAAATCTCGTTCCTCGCGATATTGCGACTCGTGCGATTTATGAGGTTGTCTTTGACCAAGGTCTGGGGCTTAATGGGGAAAACATGGTTTACCTCGATCTGTCGCATATAGATCCGGAGGTCTTGCAACGTAAGCTTGGTGGAATTATAGAAATTTATGAAAAGTTCGTAGGTGATGACCCGAAGAAAGTCCCAATGCGGATTTTCCCTGCCGTTCACTATTCCATGGGTGGACTTTGGGTGGATTACGACCAGATGACGAACATACCTGGACTTTTTGCTGCTGGAGAATGTGAATATCAATACCATGGGGCCAACCGTCTTGGAGCGAACTCGTTGCTTTCGGCAATTTATGGAGGAATGGTCGCAGGGCCTAAAGTGATGGAGTACATTAAGAAAAACAAGCTTCAAACTCCAAGCGACAATGAACCAGTCTTTATAAAAGAGAAAAAACTTCAAGACGAGAAATGGACAAAGATGCTTGCTATGAAGGGGAACGAAAACCCCTACCTTCTCCACAAAGAACTCGGTGATATTATGACTTTGAATGTGACCGTCGTACGCTACAACGCGAAACTGGAGGAAACCGACCTAGTCCTTCAGGAACTAATGAAACGCTGGCACAATATTGGCAGAAGCGATAACGTTGAATGGGGAACCCAGGAAGGAACGTTCATCCGTCAGCTGTGGAACATGTTGGAACTGGCAAGAGTCATTACCTTGGGAGCCTTACGGCGCAACGAGAGCAGGGGTGGACATTATAAACCGGAGTATCCGGAGCGTGATGATGAGAATTTCTTAAAAACAACCATTGCCAATTGGACCCCTAGCGGCCCAGAGCTTAGTTATGAAGCCGTTGACGTATCCTTGATTCCACCGCGTCCGCGCCATTATTGATAGAGAGAGGTAGGAGGTGAATTTAAAATGGCTGAACAAAAAACAATACACTTTAAAATTCGTCGTCAAGACGGTCCTGATAAGCCAAGTCGTTGGGAAGAGTTTGATATTCCCTATAAAGAAAAATTGAATGTTATTTCTTGTTTAATGGAGATTCAGAAAAACCCGGTAACCGTTGAAGGCAAGAAGACGACCCCCGTGGTTTGGGAATGTAACTGTCTAGAGGAAGTTTGCGGAGCTTGTACTATGAATATTAATGGACAAGGAAAACAAGCTTGCTCCGCTCTTATAGACCACCTGGCACAGCCGATTGTACTGGAACCACTGACCAAATTTCCACTAGTAAGGGACCTCATGGTTAACCGGCAAATTATGTTTGATCACCTGAAAACAGTTCATGCATGGATTCCTATTGATGGAACTTATAATTTGGGTTCAGGGCCGCGTATGGCAGAAGAGAGGCGCCAGTGGGCCTACGAATTGTCGAAGTGTATGACCTGTGGATGTTGTATGGAGGCTTGCCCACAAGTGAATTCGCGCTCGAAATTTATCGGACCCGCCGCCATATCTCAAGTCCGTCTCTTTAATACCCATCCAACCGGGAAAATGAACAAACATGAACGGTTGGCGCCTTTGCTCGATGAAGGTGGCATAGCAGACTGCGGTAACGCTCAAAACTGTGTCCGGGCCTGTCCGAAGAACATTCCTTTAACAACAAGCCTTGCCGATTTAAATCGCGAAGTCAACAAGTTCGCTTTGGATCGTTGGCTCCGGAAATAGGTGTTTCTGCCACCAATACAGTGACTCCTGAGATGGTTATAAATAGGTGCTAAAAGGATGAGGTTGACCCTGATAATATGGGCAACCTCATCTTTGTTTCCCATTTATGGTTTATTTGAGAGATTTGTCAAGAAGGTATATGCGCTCCCAGGAGCGGGTATAGACGAAGATAATTCCGCATAAACTAGTGCTGCATAGATGCACGCAATATCTGAGATGATAAAGGATAGGACGAGAATGTTCGACATACTTGAACAAATTCTTGTAGACATAAGTTAATCTTAGATATTCTAATTCCATTGAAGAAACTCCTCCGAAAGAGGAGAAGTGGTTGGCTATGAAGGATTCTTTTAGGAGGGGAAAATGAGCAGTTCCACGGTGCTGATTCTCGTGCTTGTTATCTTTGTTGCACTTATATTCACGTTAGCCCAACTTTCCGATAAATGAGGCATATTATCCTAATATATACAATTTATCAAGGGTGCCAAACCCTTAAAACCTTGATACAGGCGGAGCGACTTCCCAAAACGCCAATGTAGTGCCGTAATAAATATATAAACTATATACTTTTCCCGTCTGACCAGATATAATTAAAGGTAGAACAAACGCTTTAAAATGGGGTTTGAGGTGCAGTGGAACGGAAAACCGGGTTAAGCCATTAGCTGAATTACTGTTGACTCTCATTCCATGAATATAGCCAAAATAGATAGCCAAATATCGAATAGCCAAAATACATTGTTGTTTTATCATTTGGCTACTTACGTTATAATAAGCCAAATGAAGTATACCCTATTTGGCGGAGGTCTCTTATGAAAGTTGCTCGTATTTATCTTCGTGTCAGTACTGAAGAACAGGATCTCAACAGGCAAGCCAGCATTGAACATAGTACCAGGGCAGCTGGCTACTATGTCGCTGGTATTTATCGTGAAAAAGCTTCAGGCGCTCGAGCTGATCGGCCCGAACTATTGCGGATGATCGCCGATCTCCAGTCGGGTGAAGTAGTCGTCGCTGAAAAAATTGATCGTATTACTCGACTGCCGCTAGTTGAAGCTGAGCAACTTGTTGCCTCTATTCGGGCCAAGGGTGCGCGACTAGCTGTACCTGGTCTGGTCGACCTATCCGATTTGGCATCTGAATCGGATGGTGTGGCTAAAATCGTTTTGGAATCAGTGCAAGAGCTGCTGTTGAAGCTGGCATTACAGATGGCCCGTGACGATTACGAGATACGTCGCGAGCGCCAGCGCCAAGGTGTGCAGCTTGCCAAATTAGCCGGTAAGTACTCCGGACGCCAAGCCGATACTACTACACATAATCGCATAATCGCGCTTCGCAATGCTGGGCAAACCATTGATCGAACTGCCGTATTGGCTGGGTGCAGCATTAGCCAGGTCAAGCGGATATGGGCGCTTCATCGGAGCAAATCTTAATGCCTGTTAACTTCCTCACCAATCAACAATATGAGAACTATGGGCGTTACACCACGGCACCTTCGCCCCATGACCTTGATAAGTATTTTCACCTGGACGATGCCGATCTCGCGCTCATTGCAAAGAAACGCGGCAAACATAATCGTCTTGGGTTTGCCGTTCAGCTGGGAACGGTGCGCTACTTAGGCACTTTCCTGACCGACCCGATGGACGTGCCGGCTCTGGTGCTACTTACATTGGCAAAGCAACTGCGCATCGAGTCGCTGGAGGGTGTGCTGACCTATAGCGTTGGTGAACAGCGCTGGGAGCATGCTGCGGAAATTCGTATTTGCTACGGCTACATCGACATCACTGAGCATCAAGTCAGTTTTCGCCTCACCCGTTGGTTATACGCTCTTTGTTGGACGGGGACGGATAGACCGAGCATACTGTTCGAACGTGCCACAATCTGGCTGGTGACGCACAAAGTCTTGCTGCCTGCTTGCAGTACATTGGAACGTTATATTGCTCGCCTGCGTAGCCGGGTTGAAGAACGATTTTGGAAAAGATTAGGGCAAGGGGTTAGTGTTGCTCAACAAGAGCGACTAGAAAACATATTGTCAGTGCCGGCAGGTAGTCGTACTTCGCTATTCGACCAACTACGTACTGGGCCAGTAAAAGTCAGTAGTATATCTTTAGTCAAAGCCCTGCGACGGTTGCATTCAATACGGGAACTTGGCATCAAACTGACGATGCCATATCACATCCCGGCAACACGGATAGCTGCCCTTGCGCGTTTTGCCGGCTCTGCAAAGGTTAGTGCTATACTCCGTTTACCAAATCATCGCCGGTTAGCTACGCTTGTTGCCTTCGTGCATTGTTTGGAGGCCACAGCGCAGGATGATGCATTGGAAGTGCTTGAGGCGTTGTTACGTGAGCTGTTTGGTGACGCTATCAAGGCGGATAATAAAGCCCGACAACGAACGATGAAGGATCTCGACCAAGCCGCGCTAACCTTGGCCAAGGCTTGTCAGATGGTGCTCGACGACACACTATCAGATTCGGAACTACGGGCCAAGTTGTTCGAAAAGATTCCACGCGAAATGCTCACACGGGCGCTTGATGGTGTTAACACCCTGACTCGCCCTGTCGATAACGTCTATTTTAAAGAGCTTGACGCTAAATACAGAACGGTACGACGCTTCCTGCCAGCCTTGATCGAAAATGTTCAATTCGCATCAAATACCGCAGGTAAGACACTTATTGATTCGCTCGACTGGCTACGGGCAAATATATTGCTAAAAAAACCCGACAACGAACCGCCTACCGAAATCGTCGGCAAGTCATGGCAACGGCATATTCTGCATGAGGACGGTACGGTAAATTTTCACGCCTATACCTTCTGCGTATTGGAGGAATTGCGAACCGCCTTAAAGCTTCGTGATGTGTTTGTGGCACCAAGTTGGCGCTATGCCGACCCACGCGCAGGGTTGCTCAATGGCGCCAAATGGGAAGCCACACGACCAATTATCTGCCGAACACTTGGGTTGTCAGCTACTCCCGGACCGACTTTGGATGCAATGGCTGCCGAACTTGATCTTGCCTATCGTGCTGTAGCTGCTCGACTCCCCAAGAATTCGGCAGTGCGTTTCGAGACAATTGAAGGCAAGTTGGAACTGGTGCTCAGCCCGCTGGACAAAACGGTGGAACCTATTTCACTGGTAGCGTTGAGGGGAAAAGTGACATCAATGTTGCCACGCGTTGACCTGCCAGAATTGATTTTAGAAATTGCAGCGCGTACAGGCTTCACGGAGGCTTTCACGCACGTCTCTGAGCGCACGGCACGTGCCTCCGATATAAACATCAGCTTATGTGCGGTGTTGTTGGCCGAAGCCTGTAATACTGGTTTGGAGCCACTGATCCGCAGTGATATACCTGCGCTCAAACGTGATCGTCTGTCTTGGGTGGACCAGAACTACATCCGTAATGAAACATTAACTGAAGCCAACGCAATGCTAGTGGCTGTACAAAGCCAGATTGCGCTCGCTAATCTTTGGGGAGGTGGCGAGGTGGCATCTGCAGACGGAATACGCTTTGTGGTGCCAGTGCGTACCGTGCACGCCGGTCCTAACCCTAAGTATTTTGGCATTGGCCGTGGCATAACCTGGTATAATCTGATATCAGACCAGTTTTCGGGACTGAACGACATTACAGTACCGGGGACACTGCGCGATAGCCTGATTCTACTGGCCGTGGTACTCGAACAGCAGACTAACCTACAGCCGACTCAAGTCATGACTGATACTGGTGCATATAGCGATGTCGTGTTTGGCCTGTTCCGTTTGCTCGGTTACAGATTTAGCCCGAGACTGGCTGACGTTGGTGGCACGCGCTTCTGGCGGATTGACCCAAAGGCCGATTATGGTATGCTGAACTCTATTTCAGCGCACATTCTCAGATTGCATAAAATTACACCACACTGGGATGACATATTACGCTTGGCAGGCTCACTCAAGCTCGGACAGGTATCAGCAATTGATATCATGCGTACCCTCCAAGTCGGCGACCGTCCGACCCGGCTGGCGCAAACTATTGCAGAGTTCGGACGAATTGATAAGACGTTACACACGCTAAACTACATCGATGACGAAGCCAAGCGTCGCAGCATATTGATACAGCTCAATCGCGGTGAGGGAAGACACAGCGTGGCTCGCGCCGTATTCCATGGCAAACGAGGTGAGTTACGGCAGAATTACCGCGAAGGGCAGGAAGATCAGTTAGGTTCTCTCGGCTTGGTGCTCAACATCATCGTATTATGGAACACTATTTACATTGAGGCTGTTTTGAATCAACTGCGTGCGGAAGGTTTCCCAGTTCGGGATGAAGATGTAGCTCGGCTGTCACCGCTGTTGTGCCCGCACATTAACATGATGGGACGATACTCGTTTTCAATACCAGCCGATGTTGCTAAAGGCGAACTGCGACCTCTACGGGAACCGGCAGATGGAGAATGAAAAGCTTAACCCGGTTTTCCGTTCCATTGCGCCTCAAACCCCATATTAAACAAGGATTCACAGATAGGCTTTGAACCTAAAAAGCCTATCTGTGAAATATGTGAATAGAGCCTCGAACTAAAAGCTCCAGCACAGTTCATCTGGATATGCGTCGCCAGCAAGGAACCCTGTTTCTTCGCTCGATCTTTGCCCGCTTATTACTGCAGCAAAAAAGCAGCGATTAAAAGGGACAGAGCTGCTAGTCATTCTTCTTGAATTATGAGCTGCAGCACAGTCCCCTCGGGCCTGCGTCACAAGTTCGTGCAGACTCGCCGCCCGACCGGCACTACCTCCTGCGTCGGTTATAATGCTACAGACGCTAGCAGCCCACTCCAAGCTTTACCTCGGGTTCTGACTGCAAATCTCCAATATGCCAGTCCCAGCGTTTGGCCAAACGGGAACAGTGTACAAGAATATAAGTGCCAGTCGTTTTTGAACGGTCTGGATTTTTTGGGATTAATTTATTTTTGTGAGGAAATGAAAGAAAAATGTTGAAAGTATTTTAGATAACTCTTATGACACAGAATCTGCTGGAGTGAACGAAATCAACTTGGTATAACGGGAAAAAATGATCAGATCAAATAAATTATAGGATTACGGAGTATTCGTCATGGAGGATAAAAACCTTAAAACGATAATGAGTGAAGATAGAAGGAACGATAAAAAGATCTTAGGACTTGAACGGAACATTTTCTTTGTTGGAACTACCAGCTTTTTGACGGATACTGCAACAAAAATGATCTATGCAATCATGCCGTTGTTCTTGATGACCTTGGGAGCAACGAAAACAGAAATTTCATTAATAGAGGGAATAGCCGAAAGCACTGCCTCCGTTCTTAAAGCATTATCTGGCTGGTGGAGCGACAAAATTGGAAAGAACAAGCCTTTTATGATCATAGAATATGCGTTTACAGCGATACTATCTCCATTGTTCTCAATTGTTACTTCTCCACTGCAGGTTCTTATGGTCCGATTTACAGAAAGGGTGGGAAAAGGGATAAGAACGGCCCCCAGAGATAGTTTAATCGCTGGTTCTTCGGCGGATAACACGAAGGGGAGGAGTTTCGGCTTTCATAAAGCAATGGATAATAGCGGAGCAATACTTGGTCCCCTTCTGGCTTTTGGAATCTTATCATTTTTTCCGGGTGACTACCGCAAAGTATTTATAGTTGCTGCAATACCCGGTTTATTAGGGCTAATTGTTTGAAGACCCCAAACACATTCCCCGGTATGCGGTCTGCGACGGTTAGGAGCTGTCCGCATTTACTCCGCAGCCACAATCGTTGTGCCGGCCCACGTTAGGCACATGGGTTGTGGCTGCTCCTCTATGACGACCCCGGTCCTCGTCGATCTCCCCCCCCCGGCAAGTATGTCGCGCTCAGACATTCTTGCAGTTCCTGATCCGTCCGCGCATGACCAACGCAGTCGGGAATTCGCGGCCTTCGGCCCCAGTCAAGCATGACCAGCATATGCGGGAATTCTCGAATGGACGGCTCGCAGGCCGAGCCCACTGGCAGGCCACACCTTCTCGCAAGTGTGGCCTGGTCCGTCCAGTGACCCAGCGTAAATCCAAACCTCAACTCACGAAGATAGGACTCGACGTTTCCGGACCAAGACACAATGGGTAAAGCCTGGAGGATTTAGTCCGCAGGACCGAGGGCTTGCCCGAGTCCGTAAGGGTTTCTACTTTCTCACTCAAAGAAAATCATTCGCACCCTCAACTCCATTCTAAAAGACCCTAAACATACAAAGGCAAAGGCAAACAGCATGATTGCGAAGTAGGATAAAACTATTGCTCTAAATCTTGTCTCTGCCTTTTTTGTTTTAGTTTTTGTGACTTCTTCTTTAATCGGTCCTTTTCAAATTTATCTTCTTTTACTCTAGTATCAATTTCATTAATCACATTTTCAATAACCTCAAATAATAAGCTTTTGCCTTTATTTGAACTTACAAAGTCATTATCTTTAGCTTCAAAGACTTTATAATTCTGCATAAAATTATCTTTACTAAAGTAATCATCCACTAATTTTTTTGATGCTTTATTTAAGCTTGTATTTGAATGACACTCCATATAAAACATATTTTTATAGGCTTCATTGATCTTAAAATCTGGGTACTTTTCTTTAAGTAAAGGATCATTTTTAATATCTAAGATATTTAATATTTCTTCTTGCTGTTTTGAAGAAAATTTATAGGGAATAGCCTTAAAATCATCTGGCATTAATGTTTTACCAAAGTAGTCTTCACTCAAAATAAATAATTCTTTTTCTTCTATTTTTAGATTTAATCGTCCTTTCCATGTGGGATACATCTCTTTTAACTTAATATCATAGATAGTATCAATGATTTTTAACGCCTTCGTTAAATCCTTTTGCCTATTCCACAAACCCTTCATATCAGCCATTATTTTAATAGGCGCATTTTTAGCAGTTTCTGGTTTTTCAAAATCTATATCATACTTTGCTACAAGGCCATTAAATGTTTTCATTATATGCTCAATATCACTTTGAACTGACATTGTGAATCTCGAATTATTCTTCAAGATATCATTTAATGATTTTCTTAAATTATTGCCTTCAACTTTACCTTTCACTAATTCTAGTTCATCAGTATTTAATACCTTTTTATTCTTAATGGTATCATTGACTATTTGTATTTTTTCATCGATATTCAGTGTATCAAGATCCAGATTCATATAATTCTTTTGTATAAATCGATCGGATTCCGTTTCCAATATAGCTGAAACGGAAAATAATAGTTCTTCTTCCTTTCCCAACCTGTTTAACTTTTTTGTTTTCTCTAGACTTTCAGCTTGAAAACTCAAAGATTTTTGCCATCGTTTTAATTGCTCCAATCGATTAGTCACATTATCATAATTTATATATAGTTTTAATTCTTTAGCAGCATTTTTTAAGATCCTTTTTTCATCTGGTGAAATAGATCTATAGAAGTTTTTATGATCCTCATTTTCTTGTTTCTCTTCTTTATAGTTTCTTAAATCGCCTACGGTATTATTATAGTCTTTAATTAATTTATTTTGATTAATTCTATCTGATTCCTTTCCGTTTCTTTCCATCTCTCTTGCAACATATCCCTCGTGTATTGTTGGGAATTTTTCATTTCCTAGATTTTCATTACTTTCACAAGTTATCCTAGCATCTATTCCATTACTTTTTAAAACGTTATTGGTCATGACTTCCCATTCTTTGCGCCATTCTTTCATGGTGTCTTTTTTATTCCAATCAGTGGTTGCGACTTTCACAGATTTATACCTTCCGTTTTTTTGCCTTATTCTATTTCCATCTATATCAAAACTATAGCTCTCTTTTGATTTTGCTCCCCATGCTCCGTTTGCTTCAAATGGTCTTATCGTTAGCATAACGTGAAAATGTGTATTTTCTTCAGTGTCATTATGTATACAAATATCTGCTACCATGCCCTTATCTACAAACGCTTTTTGACAAAATTCATAGGCAAGCTTTTCTTGTTCTTCCGCCTTTAATTCAACAGGTAACGCTATATTAAATTCTCTGGCTAATTGTGCATCATATCTTTTCTCGATTTTTTCTACTTCATTCCATAATGCTTCTCTATCATATACCCAGTCCGGAGAATTTTTAGGCGCTAATATTTTTGTTACTGGTTCAATATCTCTTTTATAATATTTTGTTTCTTTTCCTCTTTCATCAAATAGTTTTTCACCACTTCTATAGGCAGCACATGCTATTGCTGACCTTGTTCTTCCATTACTTGCTGACCTAGATATTATTTGACCGGAAAAATGATAGATAGCCATATAGTCTCCCCCTCCTCTTAAAACATGAACGAAGTGAATTTTATATCACGCTTGACGCTTCTATAAATTCTTTAGAATTTCGCACACGTCATTTATGACGTATAAGTGCGCTCTTCGCTACTCTCAGAGATATCGTATCACCCGTAGTCCCGCTTTACAATTTTAACGTTGTTAAAATTGACTATATATTTTTGTGGCTGATCCACCCTTCCGTTTTGAGCTGAGCCACCGATCCGTGTACATTGATCAGTTACACCAAGAAAGCAATATACTCCTGTGTTCGTATTTCTGACCCCAGAGTAAGATCACATGGGGGCCGCAGATAGGGCTTCCCCCAAAGTAATGCATCCCAGAAGCCCTCAACTCTTTCCACATTGAAGCGTCCAACGTAGGCTCCCTTGTCAAGTTGACCTTCGCCAGGTCCCGAGGAAGAAATACTGATCGGATTCACTTATATACATACATATGATATATTGTACGTAAGGGGTGATAATATGGCTAAGATGGCTAAGCAAGATACCTTAGATTCTATTAACGAACAAATTCTGAAATTAAAAGAAAAAAAGAAAGCATTACAAGAAAAGCAAGAACGAGAAATAGGTAAATACTTATTAGATTCCTGGGATACATCTTCATTAACTTTACAAGAAATATTCAATTTAATTGATTTTAATAAACCTAAGCAGATCAATGATATATCTGATTCAAGTAATACTCTCAATACTTCATCTGATGTATAAGGCACAATATGCATGATATTGATGCTGCTGTTTTTGAATGGAAAATTAAGACCTTAGAAAACAAGAAGAAAGCTATTGAGAGAGCATTACATAGACAAGATAGAAAAGGACGTACTAGACTTTTAATTCAAACCGGTGCTCTGTGTGAAAAATACTTTGACATTGAAGATTTCTCGCTTTCTGAAAGAGAAGATGTTTTTAAACTTTTTTCCGCGTATGTTAAAAATAATATCCCATCAAACTTTAAAAAATAGAGTGGCATGATTTTAATAATCATGCCACTCTATTTTTTAATTTATAAAGATAATTCTTCAACTTTTTTAAAAGTTATTTTATCTTTGTTTACCTCACTATGCTTCTTTTCAAATTCCTGAAATTCTTTAAGCTCTATTTTTACTCCTTCAATGGTTGAAAATGCTCCTAATTTTTTAATTGTATTATCTACTTTACGCCCTAGAAAACATTTTTCGGGTTCATCGTTAAATTGATAAATATGAACTAGCCCTTTTGTGTTATCAATTTTACTAACTTCTGTCCTTTCATATATTATTTTTTCATCAGTCTGCTGTGCCTTGGACTCTACTTCTCTTTCATTCATTAACGTTGCTTCTAATATTTCTATATATTCGACGGTAGTCTCTCTAACTTCTTTTAACAATTCCTTTTTGTCCTTTAATGTTTTGTCCTTAGTCCAGTCATGTAAATATTTTAATGAATAGTCACTTGTATCAATTCCGAAATGAGAACAAACAGTATATGC
>DASRMA010000175.1:0-5467 GCA_035648155.1 Desulfosporosinus sp. | reverse complement strand
TAATTTTAAAGGTATTGCAGTATTTCAATTTATGGTGGTCAATCTATTGTTCAAGTGGTTGAATCGTAGAAGTCAAAGGAAAAGCTACACATGGGATGCATTTCGAGACGGATTGATGAAAACCTTCCCCATAGTTAAGCCAAAGATTTACGTAAACCTAATTGCAAACTATTCGTAAAGTTGTTGGAGAGCCGTATGCGTTAATTGCGCACGTACGGTTCTAAGAGGGGCAAGGTCGGTAACGGCTTTGTCTACTCACGAAAGATGATTCTTACACTGGTTTACATACTGATTTAAGCTGAGAACAGCAGTCTACGACTCACCTCTCCGTGCTTTGTAGTATATCTTCCCCTTAAATTAATTTTAACCAAGTGGTTCAAACTACAAACCATTTTTTCATTACTATTTGTGCCGCCAGCGCTAGCGGCGGAATGGAGGTTAATATGTCTCAGTTCATTCTAAATGGAGGTGATCTCATGTTAAAAAAACGCATTGCGGTATCTCAAAAACGTCAAATAACCATACCCATTGAATTTTATAATGTTGTTGGTATCGAAAAAGAGGTTGAGTGTTATATCAAGAATAATTCCATTGTTATACGCCCTGTACATGAGAGCGGCGGTGAGTTCGATGAGCAGATCTTAGCCGACTTGATTTCCCAAGGCTTATCCGGCGACGATTTGCTTACCAGATTTAAAGAAACACGAAAGAAAATTCGTCCTGCAGTGGAAGGATTAATTGCGGAAGCGGAACTTGCCGCTAACGGAAAAAGCGAACATGCCACCTATGATGATGTTTTTGCTGAGGTGACTATCGAAGATGCTTAAGCTCATCATTTTGCCTCCTGCTGCCCATTTTCTGAAAAAGCTTAAAGAAAAACCTCTTAAGAATCTTTTCCAAAAAACTGTAGACGATATTCTTATGGATCCTTACATTGGCGAAGCTAAGAGCGGAGACCTTTCAGGTATTTACTGCTGCGATATATATTACAATAAAACCAATTATGAGCTCGCTTATACGATTGTAGAAACACCAACTCAAACTATCGTTATTGTGCTTGCTGGTACTCGTGAGAACTTCTACGAAGAACTCAAGCGGTACACGAAAAGCCATTAGAAATATTAGGGAATTAAAGATTCAAAACAAGATAATATTGAAAGCCATACAACAAGAAAACAACCCTTCCTGCAAATGCTGTGTATTTACAGGAAGGGTTGTTTTCTTAAATATACAATGCATATCGTTTGTCCAGTCTGTGCGGAATACATTGCCTCCAACGTCATTGTTTCTGAGATATAAATTTCTCCTGAAAACTTACAACTTACCGCAAGTTAAAATTATGCACTTTCTTAGTTTCTATAAGGAGTGAGATAGACCTGCCTATCCTCATCATCACTATAAATGTCATGCCTATGATTCCCGCGACATATGATATGATAATTAGCCCCCGGATACCAGATACGCGCTTTCCTCGGCAATAACATCTTCCCCTCTCAAGCCCTTTCTCTTATGTTAGCATACATATAAAGGTTATGCATTCGTTTACTTTAGCTATCGAATCCGAGTCTAAAATGGTTCGACAATATTCGGGAAGTACCAGTCCCCGACCGAGCGGGAACCGCGAGGCGAGCATACACCAGTTTGGAATGTTACGTTCTGGCCAATAGCTAAGCTTGTAACATCAACACCATATTGATTCAGGATTTTATAAGTTGCATAACCATATTGACTTGAAGTGAGATCTGGGTTAGTTACATCGTAACCCCTAGTTTAGTTGAAGTAATATCAATTTTGGCAACCTTTTGTTCAGTGATTGTTACAGATTTTGTTCCGAGGTCGGAGTTATTATCATTTACATTAACTGTGAAAGTTCCTGCTACGAAGTTTGATGATTTCGTCAAGGTAGCTTCTGTCATAGCTTCATTCCAAGTACCAGCTACTGTTACAGGAGCTGTTCCATTTAGAACGGTGAAGACAACCTTTGCTGTGTCAACAGGAGCTTGGCTGAAAACTACTTTCATGCTGTTAGCGCTAATAGCACTTACCGTTCTAATTATTTCAGGATAAAAGGCCCTCAATCCCTTGGTATTAAAGGGATTGAGGGCCTTTTTATCTCTCTCATAAAGTACCGTCAATTGTGGCTTCTAATGGTTGGTATATGTTATTATTTTAACACCCAACCCCTATGGCCGCTACAGTGACTTTATAAGAACTAGCCTTACGGCGTTGTTTCCGTATTCATTAAATTGCCATTAACCTTTCTAGTCCAAATAGTGAGTCTTAAGAAAACTCTCAACTCCGTTAATAAACTTCCGTGCATCTGCGATTGATTTCTCCGCCTCCTGTTTACTTGCAAGAAAGAAGTCATCATAGTCGCTCGCTAACCTTAAATCTTGGGAACTAGCGATAATTTTGCGAAACTCTTTTGGAAATATCTCCGTCTTAACAAAGTACAAGTTAAACATACTTATAACTCCAGAGTGTTTTCGAGAGTCAAGCTCTTTCGTAGCCAAAACTGCCCTTGCTGACTGGAAGACAGAGTAATAAGCCTTAGATAGACAATCTCGATAATGCCCCAAACGAAACAAATCCTCAGCAACTACCAATCGCTCCCCGGCTGATTCCAAACGATAAAATGCAAGGTCTTTAAAGCCTATGTCGTCCATAGCATCTCGCCTTCTCTTAACACATTTTCAACAAAAGGCGCATGGATTGACGCCAAATGATTAAAGTAATGAGCTTCATAAATATTTAATGAGAAATTAAGATCATAGCCGATGTCGTCAAACATTAGGAAATCGTACAACCTGTCTCGATCAACATCAGCTTTACTCTTAACGAGAATCAAAATATCAATGTCCGATTCATAGGTAGAATCACCCCGTGCTTTGGACCCATATAACGTTAGGGAAACAAGATTATCAAGACATACATTTCGTATATGTTGTGTTACAGTTTTTAAGGCAATTTGTTCTGAATTTGTTAGTCTCGCCATAGGATCACTTCCTATCATAGCTTTATAGTCTATTATACAATAATTATCATCAACATTGTCTATCTTTAATTTGGTAATGTCCTGAAAATCATTGCTATGATATATTTCCATTTTACCTCTTGCCTTATCCCTCTTCGAATCTGAACAATACTGTATATCGTCATTATATTTAACGGTCCTAGCTCTCCTGCGGATCGCTTTTAACCAATTCGCACTTGAAGAAACTTGATTAAACTAATACTACACTACCCCATATATCGACGATACAGGCTTGTCAATGTCTCAGGTAGAATATGTGCATAAATCCGCGTTGTTGCTAAATCTTCATGTCCAAGCAGTAATGAAATAAAATTCAAATCAGCCCCTTTGGATAACAGGTTTGTTGCAAAGGTATGGCGAAATATGTGCGGAGTTAAGTGACGGGGAAGACCGGCCGCCTGCCCTAACTTACTAACCATTTGTTCAACAGCCTGTGAACTAAGTCGATTCCCTTCTGGAGAAGAAAACAAGACAGGAATATCTTTGCTATGCGTTGCGAGATACTTAGTTAGTAGCATAGCACACGTTTCTGAGAAATGCACATCCCGAACCTTTTCCCTTGCCCAAGACCCATGCCGTTTTTGTCTTTAACTCCAAGTCATGAACATCGAGGCACCTTACCTCACTAAGTCGGCAACCCGTCGACAGATAGAATTCTACCATGGTTCTGTCCCGAAGAGACATTTTTTCAACAACTAAGCGAAGTTGGGCTTGCTCGGTCTTGCTCGGTCTTGCTCAAATACCTAGGAATGGGTTTTGGCCTTCGCCTCCTCCAATACCTTTTCACTAAAATCCTATCCATGATGCCTTCTTCTACACAAAATTGGAAAAACATCTTCAACTTACTGATAATACTATTTCTAGTTCCAATCGTAACATGGAAATACTTAATTTTAATCCACTCCCGGACATCCTCATATTGAAGGTCCTTCAGAGCAACTTTATTGTCCACTAGAAGTTTTTCAAGCAATAGCCGATATTCGTTGACCGTTTTAGATTCCAAAACTAGTTTGATGCTGGAGAGAAAATCGTTGAGGACTTCCCTTGAGTCCCCGTCTAATTCTTGATGAACTGAAATCCAATAGTTTTCCTTCATAGTCTGACTCCTTTACTGATAATATTCGAACTGCTTTTTCTTAGCCGTTGTATTAAGTTGAGCGTACCATTGAGTTGTGCGAATATCCTCATGACCGAATAGTTCTTGAATGCACTCTAAGGGCATACCTTTTTGAACTAGCTCCGATGCTAAGGTGTGTCTAATAGTATGCGGCGTGATGGGACGGTTAACCTTCAGTGCTTGTGAATAGCCCTGAAATTTTTCTCTAACCCAGTCCATACTCACATGGTTATACCTACCTTCTAGGGAAAATAGATAGGGCCCCTCATGAGTAGCTAAATAGGCTTGCAAGCGTTCAGAACACTGTGCGGTAAATAAAACCATACGGTCTTTCATTCCTTTCCCCTCACAAATCAAAATTGATCGCACTTCCCAATCAATATCGACTAATTTGATAGTGACTAACTCCCTGATCCGGACGCCTGTCACATAGAGGGTCGACATTATGGCTTGCTCCATTGGCTTACCCCTTGTTAATTCCATCAGTTTTATAACCATACTATGCTCGATATAATTAGTGGGCCGACTGTTATAGGGATTAATTTGAGGTTGGCGGATCTCACGGTTGGATCTTTACTCAAAAGTTCTTCATCGCGACAGTATTGATAGAATAATCTTAGGCCTCTCAATTTTTTTGCGATGGTTCCCAACGCATACTCCTGCTCGCTTAGTATAGAGACCCAAGCCCTAATATCTTTGGGGATTACTTGATCATAATTGATCTTACAATACTCAAAGAACTGGTGAAGACCAAGAACATGGTTATATAGAGTATGCTTGGTCAATCTGTACTCATGATCATCCTGATAGTGTCTAATGACCTCTCGTGTTTTTTCCAAGTCATACTGTTGCCACATACTATCTTCCGTGGTTTTATGTGTCCTATTCGTTTTACATTCATTGGTTATAGGAGAGGTTGGATTTTTATTGTTCAACCCTTTGACCTGACAGTATCTATAAAAGCTTCTTAAGCTTATGAGCTTGTTAGGAATGTGACATTCAATAAGCTCTGGAAAGCCTGATATTATAGGCATCCAGAGCTTATTCTTAATTGTCAGAAGGCAAGTAGCCCGGGGGAATCGCACCACCCAGGCTCTCTCAGAACCTGTCCGAATTGTGTGGGGGTCTGACCCCGTAGGGCTAGGCCGACCAGAGGAAGGCCTTGCCCTCGAGCATGGATGCTATTGAGAGACTAAATAATCCTGAATAAGAGCTGTTGCTTCTTCTAAATGGTTGACAATGTATATTCGATTCATAATTCGACTAAGCGTTTCCAACTCAGTAATCGCATAAACAGTCTCCTGTAGTGCTTGAGA
>DASRMA010000174.1:0-5848 GCA_035648155.1 Desulfosporosinus sp. | reverse complement strand
TGACAACGAATCCTTTCGGTTTTGGAGACAGAGGTATCCCTGTCGTGTGTTCTGTTCTGTTCAACCTCCGAGTCCTCATCACCAATTTAACACAAAAGATTCGTTGTGTCTAGCATTTTTTAAAATCACGCTGTAGTGTTATGTCTTTATGTCTTTATGTCTTTATCAATTATCTCCATGGCTTTTGCTAATGCAGCGAGCTTGTTTATCGTTTTCCAGTTACGCACAGTCGAAGGTACATCTAACTTTTTAAGATTATTAGCAAGCCTTGAATTTCGAATACTATGATGGAATAAAAGAAACACCTCTCGTCCTACGATTCGATACTCATCGCTTTCACTTCTGTAGGCGTTCAAGAGTTCAATATTTTCTGGCAAAGGAGCATGGGTCAACAGTGAGATATATTGACTCTCTGCTTCCGACGACTCTGCTTCTGATACTTCTTGCTCTGAGAATGGACAACTCGAGATAATCCTTTCCAACTCTGTAGACGTTCTCAGAACAACGGGGACTGAAAAGCCAAAATTTTCCCGGATTTGGTGCTCAATTTTCTTTCGTAGTGATTCCTCGCATTCATCCGATTTGAACAGTACATTACCGCTTTGAATATATGTTTGCAACTCCTGAAGCCCAATCGTTTCTAATATTCGTTTCAACTCGGCCATCTTAATAATATTCTTCCCACCGACGTTAATACCTCGTAACAGTGCTATATAAATAGTCATAATGAGTAACTCCACACACCTCTCCTCGCCGGCCTTCGTCTCCGCCGTTCCCAGCCAGCCCCAGCCGTTCTAGCCAAGGAAGAGAGTGGCTTGCCAAGGGAACCCTTCAGACCGCAGTCTAGGGTGAGCGGGCAAACACTTTCTCCCCTGCGGCCGGCGGCCCTCGTCCCAGCCGTTCCTAGCCAAGGAAGAGAGTTTCTTGCCAAGAGAACCCTTCAGACCTCAGTCTAGGGTGAACGGGCAAACACTCTCTCCCTCGGCGGCCTTCGTCTCCGCCGTTCCTAGCCAGGAGAGATGGTTCTTGCCAAGAGAACCCTTCAGACCGCAGTCTAGGGTGAACGGGCAAGACCATCTCTCCCCGGCGGCCCTCGGTCCCAGCCGTTCCTAGCCTGGGAAGAAAGTTTCTTGCCAAGAGAACCCTTCAGACCTCAGTCTAGGGTGAACGGGCAAACACTCTCTCCCTCGGCGGCGGCCCTCGTCCCAGCCGTTCCTAGCCTGGGAAGAGAGTTTCTTGCCAAGAGAACCCTTCAGACCTCAGTCTAGGGTGAACGGGCAAACACTCTCTCCCTATTCTAAATATAGCTTTATGTTCTTCAAATGCTCTGCATACGTTTTAGCAAACTCATGATAGCCGTCTTTTTTCGCCACATAGTATAGGAAATCTGTTTGGGCCGGATACAAGGCTGCTTGCAAGGAGGCATGACCGGGATTAGCAATCGGTCCCAAGGGTAATCCTGCGTTGAGATAAGTATTATACGGAGAGGAAATCTGAAGATCCTTGTTATAAAGTTTGGCCCGTGGAGTGTCTAACAAAAACTGAATTGTGGCATCGATTTGAAGAGGTTGGTTAATCTTTAATCGATTCATGACCACGGAAGCAATCAACGGACGATCCGCTTCTTTGGACGCCTCTTTTTCAACCATAGAGCCCACGGTGACCCATTGAGAAACAGACAGTTTAAGGATATCGAGTTGCGCCTGCACGTCAGGGTTAAGTTCTTTCGCAAACTGTTGGAGTAGTAACTCAATCACTGCATGGGGATTTGTTTTAACAGGGATGTCATAAGTATTAGGAAATAAGTAGCCTTCTAAGCGGTGAGCCCCCTTGGGTGCATCCTTCAAGAATGGGTAATCAAAGTCATCCTCCATAACCACTCTTGAAAATTCCACTTTGTTTCCAATCCCTTTTTGCACAAGGAGATCGATAACCTGTCGGGTAGTATACCCCTCCGGGATGGTCACACGATTTGTGGCTAGCGCTGACTTATTGAGTAAGCGTTCAATGATTTCATTGGGGGACATTGTAGCGTCCATTAGATAATGGCCAACATAGATTTTAAACTCAGCATCCCGTCCACGCGCTAAATACTTAAACGCCCATGCGCTGCGTATCAGATGTCGCTTTTGTAATTCTTCTGCCAGTTGAGCTACCGTAGTGCCCTTAGCAATTGAAATCGTCTCCTGGTTACCTGTGGGAGAGTAAGGTTTTGTTGCCCAACTCCACCAAGATAACAACCCAAAGCTCCCAATTAAGAGAACAAGAATAAATCCCATTACACCCTTCCCTCTTGTTTTTGTTCTTTGGGACATACTCTCACTCTCTCTTTCCAACTACATTTTCGGGGCCACTCAACTGCCAGCGCGCAAAATCCTATTTGTGGGAGCATACACATCACGACTTAGAAACTGCTTGGTCTCCTTACCTGTTCCATCTCGAATAACCTTCCAAATTTTTACTATAGCCCCCTTCGAACCGGCTTGTTTCTGGACAATTTGTCCTGGGGACAAATTGGGATCCAAGCGTTTTTCCGTCTTAAAGTTAATTTCTTTCTCAACTTGTCGCTCAATACGGATGGATTTTTCCGTCTTCTTACCCCAAATCCGGAGAGTCAAACTACCGGGTATAACTTCGGCTCGCAAATAAAGCACATTAGCAGTATTATTCTTAAATTTAAAATCGAGATCTGGATAATTTACAGTGGCATCTTGACCCTGTGGGACATAACTTACGGCTATAGCATGCGGCATTCGTTCTAAAATTGCTAAATTGCTCAGTAAAACCGCATTATATAGGGTCGAGGACACTTGGCATACCCCGCCCCCAGATCCTTGTACATATTCACCGTTAATAATCACAAAAGCATTTTTATAGCCTTTTCCAGGTAACCGAGGTCCCACTGTACCGTTGAAGGAAAATGTCTCCCCGGGACGAAGGACTTTACGATCCATAGCCTTAGCTGCTGCCGCCAAATTTGCAGAGCGGTTTTTTTCCGTGACTGCAAACTTCGTAGTATACTCACCGATGATGGAATCAAAGGCCAAGGATTGTATGGCTTCCGTGGTGACTGCTGCGGGCACATCAGCCATTGGAATCTCGATCCGGTTTGGCACGTCACTTAACGAGACCTTTTGAATATCGCTAATCAATTTATCTATGTCAACGGCCTGGCCGCTCAATGCCGGATTAACCACGAACTTATCCTTTACGATCTTATACGAGGCATTTTCAGCAGGCTTGCTTACATTTTTTAGTTTCTCTTGAAGTTCCTGCTTTGCTTTTAAAGAATCGACTTTGAGAACACTAGAGACGGTCGTTCCAGGGTTACGTTCTATCCCTTCTGTTGTCTTTTTGTCATCCATCTCAACTGCCAAATCTTTCAATGTAATCGGAATCTCAGTTTCATTGTACAACAGTACACGCTTTTCTTCCAGCTTGTCCATCGCCCAATCCTTAATTTTCGTCTGCGCTTCTAAGGTGGTGCTGCCACTCAGATCCAAATCATCGACTATAGTGCCCTCAGGCATCACTCCGTTTACTCCTCCACCCTGATCACTTGTTGATTGATTCGATAGAATCTTGTTTTCTGAGAGATTATTGGAAAACGCGCAGCCTCCAATTAATAGTGTAAATAATAATAATGCCAGAGTTTTAACAAAAGTCCGCATCCAAGGTTGTTTCATTTCCTTCATCCCCCACCTTTTCAAAATTAATATGCCAGATATTTGACTAACTTATTTTCTTTTATATGCTTTAGTATTTCCGAAGTAGGTTGCGTTTATCTCTGAAAAAGTCTGTCCAAAGAAAATAAGAAGAACCCGCCGAGATCATCTCAGCAAGTTCTTCTTATTTCCTATAATCAAATGTTTGAGGCTATTCTTCTTCGGATTCTACTAGGTTCTCCCAAGCATCTGCCACTTTTTCCCACTCTTCATCGTCTTCGATGTCCACCAGCATTTCTCCACCCTCAGCATCTTTGCCGAGTTTCAGAATAATGGCCTCGTCGTCATCCTCATCCGCATCTTCGGATTCGCCATCGGCAATAGGCATCAAGACAAAGTATGTCGAGCCTTCAAGTTCCAAAGTATCGAGATGTAGAAATTCGTGGTCTTTTCCCTCATCATCTGTGAGTACAACTGTGTCAAACTCTTCAGCGTCATGCTCTTCGTTGCATTTGCAATTGTCATCATGGTCATGTGATTTTTCAGTCATGCGATTCACCTCTTATCAAAGAATATAATTATTGTACTATTGTAGGTAATGATTGTCAAATTGTCAAATTGTCACAACAGGAGACTTTTTCTTCGAACGACGGTCCAGATAACCCTGCAATATAAAAACAGCCGCCATCTTGTCAATCACAAGTTTCCGCTTCGCACGCGACACATCCGCTTCCAGAAGAGTCCGCTGTGCCGCCACTGTACTTAATCGTTCATCCCACAACTCCACTGGAAGCCCAAACTCCAAACGTAAAACCTCAGCAAATTCATCCGTCAAAACACAACGAGGCCCCAGTGTACCGTTCATATTCTTCGGATACCCGAGCACGATCTCCATTACCTCGTACTCACAAATGAGATCCTGCAACTCCTCCATCTCCTTGTTGGAACGCCTAATCGTCTTAACCCCTTGAGCCGTCCAAAAAAAAGCATCACTCATCGCCACACCAATCGTCTTAGATCCAAAATCCAAACCCATAATCCTCATGATATCCCCTCCAACCTCTCCCAATCATGTACGTCTCTCGTCTTTCGACTTTCGACTATTCGTCTACCCAGCCTTCCTAAATTCCCAGCAAGGCCCGAGGCATATTGCAACCCAAGCGTCAACCCACGACCCAAGACCCGCAAGCTGGGGGGAGAGTTGCGTGGCCGGAGCTTGAGCATCAAACGCAGTGGGCGAAAGCGTAGCCCACCAACTTCCCCCCGACCCCAAACCGTCGTCCTAGCACGTTGCTTCGTTACTTCGCCCTCGGCCTTCCTAAATCAAACGATTTTCAAGCAAAAGTGCGGGCAAACTCTCCCGCAATATCCACACAAGACGCACTTCTCAGCGTCCACCACTGCCACCCCGTCGCTAAGCTGCAAGGCACCCTGCGGACAAGCTTCCAAACAGCGCCCACACCCTTGGCACCAATCAGCGATATATAGTTTCCGTTGTCTGTGCCTTACTTTATCTCGCAAGGCTGCCGGTATCTCTTTACCCGCCAGCAAGAGAAGGTTATAATCCACTTCTTCCCGGCTGGACATACCCAAGGCCATCGCCTGCACGCCCCGAATATTTCTGACAAAGTCCACCGCTTTTTGCGGATCATGCGTTAAATGGCCGCCCCCAAAAATCTTCATAGCGTAAATCCCAATGCCCAATTCAGCGGCAAATGAAATAGCCTCGAGCATATCGGGCAACGTTCCATCAATAATCCCTAAGCCCTGATAATTCAGGATTGGGTGGATCATATCAAGACCCGGTTGGAGTGCCCCTGCCCGGACTCCGGCCACTGCATGCGTTGAAATGCCAATCCAGCGTACGATACCCCTTTCCTTGGCACGCCTCAATTCTTCCCAGGCCTCCGAATGCCCTTTTAAGGTTAAAGCACTTTCCTGTTCATGGAGAAGGAAGAAATCAAGGGTATCACGATTCAGAGCAGTTCGCGCCTTTTCCAGACTCTGGCGCATTTCCATTGCAGTGACGGAGTATGCTTTGCTGACAATGCGAACGTTAGGATAGCCCTTGATCGCCTCGGCAATTTGGGAATAATTGTCATAGATTTCCGCCGTGTCAATCCAATTAACGCCTTGTTCGAGTGCATACCGTAAGACGGAAGCCCCTTCGGCTTCCGTAACAC
>DASRMA010000173.1:0-16600 GCA_035648155.1 Desulfosporosinus sp. | reverse complement strand
AGCCTTTATTTGTTAACAGAAGTGGAAATAAACTAACCCGCCCTGGTGTTGCCTATATACTTAAAAAATACGTAGCGCTTGCCAAGGAGAAAAATTCTGGATATTTTGAGAAGGTTGTATCCCCACATGTAGTTCGCCATTCGAAGGCTACCCATTTATTGTTAAGTGGCATAAATCTAGTTTATATTAGAGATTTTCTAGGCCATTCTTCTGTAATTACAACAGAACTCTATGCGAAATCAAACCCTGAATTCATGAGGAAAGCAATCGAGAAGTGTAGCATGCCTTTTGAAAATTCAAAAAGCCAATTTAATAAAAAAGAAAAACAAGAACTTACGGATTTTCTAAAAAACTTTAGAATCTAATAACATCCAAATGATATGGAAAGTCGGGCAACGGAAAACATCAGTAAATAAAGCGAAAAACTGTCTTACTTTCCATAGTTAACGACTTTCCATACTGGTACAGCCGGTATATCATAGGATGGGAACTATCCGACACTCTCGACACAGCGCCTGTCTTAGCTGCGGTTAAAGGCGCTATCAGCAGATACGGTAAGCCAGGCATCGTCAATTCGGACCAAGGTAGTCAGTTTACAAGTGACAGTTACATGATGTATCTGAAAGCTGCAAACATCCGACAGAGTATGGATGGCAAGGCCCGTTGGGTTGACAATGTTATCATAGAGCGATGGTTCAGGAGTCTGAAAACTGAGCGAATCTACCCTTATGAATATCTAACTCCAAGAGCATTGAGAGCCGGAATCAGAGAATACATCGAAGAATACAATACTGAACGACCACATCAAACACATGACTACATGACGCCAGTAGAAGTCTACTTAGGAAGAAAAGCCGCTTAACTGAATAATACTCTCTTAGAGAGCAAGCGATATGCTCAAGTTGAGCCACGGTCTGAACTGAACCCCCTTGAGTGTGAAGTTACAGAATCTACCGTTGAATTGTGGATAGTGACGCATTGAGGACAACCCTCCGCTCGGTCGCTACGGGTTGACCACAACGCTTGGGCAAGCCATCTGGGGTCTGTCTTAAAAGAGCTTGTCCACACTCACACTCTCCACAACCCCTACTACTAATGAACGGTTCTTATTGCTATTAATAGTTATTAGTGGCTCATGCCACCGAAGGGGATGCTCATTTTGAGCAAACATTCACTTAACCGGATCAGATCATGTAATCCTAAGATTTACTCCGCTGACCAATTACCCAGCAAATAACTGCCGGTTCCATAATGTTGCTGTGGTTAGCACATCTTAATTGGTATCATCTGGTTCACTAACAAACTGAAAATCTTTGTCTTGACAGAGGGGACATAGTAGTCGACTTTCTCAGACCAGGAAAAACTAATTGGGTGTATGTACCAAATAAGGGCGATATTTACTAAGTAAAATTTCCTTATAACTCTCTTGACAAGAGCAGATTAATTTAATGCAACGCTAGTGAGTTATTATATTAAAATTAAATAAAATATGAACAATATCGACCATAATTGAAAATGTCATAAGAATGGCATTTTATTCTGTTATCATTCGAAGTAGAAAAAAACATACTGTACAGTACCTCTTCTCTCAGCAAGTAGAACTTGCTGAACTACACAATGGGCGGATTAATTCATATCCTTCTCGTAGTTGCTTTAATTGTAGTGGTGTTTAACCTCATTTCAAGGAGGAGGGCGCTTTAACCAACGAAGGTTGTGTGTTGGTATTCTTCAAGCGAAATATGGTTACAGTAAAGATAAAGCCCAAGACGAATATAACAAATTTATGGATGATAACAAGCAGGTACGATAATAAGAACGTTAAAATCCAAGAGTGGTAAGAGGATAAACAACTGAGGTTCCGGTGCCGACCGAACCTTGTAAAATACCTGATTAATAAAAGAAGAATGTCATGAGAATGTCATTCTTCTTTGTTATGATCATAATTAGCACAATTGGAGAGGAGATTAATATGGATACGAATCAATATGAAAAAGATTTGGAACAACTAGGGGCGTTTGAAATTGCATCAAAGATGCTGAAGTTGGCAAAAAACAATGAAAATCATAATAGTTTTCTGAATGCAGGACGTGGCAATCCGAATTGGATTAATACCCAGGCACGGCTGGCTTTTGCGCGATTTATAGCGTTTGGGGTGAAGGAGTCTGAACGCACCATGCTTGAAGGCAATCTGGCAGGATACACCACACTAGATAGAATCGCTGGCAGATTGGATGATAGTTTGGATCTCAGCCAGAAGGAAGACGTTTTCATTAAGGTTTTCATAGACTATGCAGTTGATGTACTGGGCATTGATCGGGACGCCTTGGTGAAGGAGTTTACGGACGCCATCATCGGAAACAACTATCCTGTACCATCCCGTTGCCTGGTTAACATAGAAAAGATCATCAATGCTTATCTGCAAGACACCCTTTATAAGGGTGTTTCTTTAGCTGAATCCACCCAGATCTTTCCGACAGAAGGGGGGGACGGCAGCCATTTGTTATATCTTTAATTCCCTTAAAAAGAATGGCTTGATCAAAGAGGGAGACCGGATTGCCATTAACACACCCATCTTCACCCCTTATTTACAGATTCCGAAGTTGACGAATTATGAAATGGTTGAGGTGGAACTGGCGGCGCATGAAGATAACAATTGGGAGATTCCACTGGGTGCACTGGATGTTCTGGAGGACGAAAGCATTAAAGCATTCTTTCTAGTGAATCCTTCCAACCCGGCATCACGGGCATTGGATAGCAGGCTTCTAAAACGGATTAAAGAAATCTGCGAAAAACGCCGTGATTTGATTATCATCACGGATGATGTGTATGGAACTTTCGTTGAGGGCTTTCAAACAGTTTATGCGGTTGCACCATATAATACCTTGCTTGTGTATTCATACTCTAAACTCTATGGTACCACGGGCTGGCGCGTTGGTTGCATCGCTATGAACAAGGAGAATGTGTTTGATGATTTGATTGCCCGTTTGCCCGAAGAAAAATTAAAGGCGCTTGATGAGGATTATAGCATTGTGACCATGGAACCACGTTCATTTCCTTTTATCGAGCGACTAACCGCGGATAGCCGCGGATAGCCGCGGATAGCCGTTCCATTGGCCTTTATCATACCTCTGGATTGTCGACGCCTCAGCAGGCAATGATGGCGTTATTCTCTCTGACTCATCTAGTCTGCAGTGATTGTGATGATTATATTGAATCCACTAAGAAAATTGTGGCTCGACGGTATCATAGTCTTTATGAAGGATTGGGCATTAAAGAGGATAACACCCGTGAAAATGCGAAGTACTATGCGCTCATTGATATTTATAATATCGCGGAGCGTTTGTATGGTAAGAACTTGGCGACATATATTCGAGAAAATTTTGAGGAGATCGATTTTTTGTTGAATCTTGCCAAGGATGAAGGTGTGGTCCTTATGGAAGGGATGGGGTTTGCTGCCATTCCGGGAACCTTGCGGGTATCACAAGCGAACCTACCCGACCATGCTTACCCCAAAATTGCCAGACGGATTAAAGAATTGCTCAAAGAATATGATGCTAAAATGAAGTCATCATTGGAAGAGGATGATGATGATTAATATGCTAAAGTTATTGAGTGAATTTTTGATCAACAATGTAGCGCTTTCTATTTTCATTTGTCTGGCCCTGGGTTATTATCTTGGAAAATTAAGGGTAAAGTCCTTTGGCCTGGGCGCAACGGTGGGAACATTGATCATTGGGCTGATCATTGGGCAGGCGGGGACATTTGATATCTCACCAGTTATCAAAACTATTTTCTTCAGTCTTTTCATTTTTGTCATCGGCTATGAGGTCGGACCAGCTTTCATTGACAGCTTGAAGAAGTCGGGGATCAAGATGATCATCCATTCCGTCTTTTTTGCAGCTTGTTCACTGGCAACTGCCCTGATATTGTTTAAGGTCTTTAAAGTGAGCACAGGCGTAGGGGCAGGAATTGTGGCGGGGGCACTTACCCAATCGGCAGTCATCGGCACATCGTCTTCCGCGATTCTGAACCTTTCAGGCCTGGATCAAGCTGCCCAAAAACTCATGGAGACACAGGTAGCCGTGGCTTTGCCTTAACCTATGTTTTTGGGACAGTAGGTGTCGTTGTTTTCCTTAAGAATATCGCACCGATGCTTCTGGGTGTAGATCTGATGGAAGCAACCAAGAAAAAGGTTGAAAGCATCAACTTTAAACATAATTCGTCTGAGAACACGATTATCAGCACGATAAAAATGCGGGCCTTTAGTATTGGAGAAGGCTCTGAATATATTGGGAAATCCGTTTCAAGTATTGAAAAAAAATACGACTATCGCTTGACCTTTGAAAAGATATTTCGAGAGGGTCAAGACGTGGCAGTATCCCCAGGTTTCCAATTTAGAGAAGGGGATGTCATCACCCTCATTGGTGATTTGCAGGGTATGGTTGAGTTTGAAGAAACCCACCTTCAGGAAACGGCGGAAAAAAATATCTCGATATTATTTTACAACGGCAGGATATCGTGATCACAAAGGTTTTTCAGCAATCTCATATTGATGATTGCAGTGCCAATAATATTTTAATCGTATCTGTTTTGCGGGCTGGACATCCCTTGAAGGACATCCACGATATGAGGAAGGGGGATACCATTCGCCTTGTGGGGCCCATGAATGTTCTGAACAAAGTCGTTAAGGAATTTGGGTATGCACGAAACACAGGTGTTGATACAGATGTGACTTATATGTCTACGGGCATTGTCATTGGTTTACTGGTGGGGATGGTGACGTTGACTGCTTTCTCAATATTCCCATCACACTGGGGGCCGGAGGCGGTGCATTATTCCTAGGTCTGTTCTTTGGATGGTATCAGTCACTCCATCCAAATATTGGCCAAATTCCATCATCTGCACGTTGGTTTTTAAAGAGTGTGGGTTTGAATACCTTTATTGCAGTGGTTGGGATTACCGCAGGGGCGAGCTTTGTTGTCGCATTGCAATCCATGGGATTAATTGTTCTGATTATTGGGGCAGTGCTCTCCATCGTGCCCCATATTATTTCTCTTTATTTTGGAAAATACGTTTTTAAGCTGGATGCCATCGATATTATTGGCGGACAATGTGGAGCTGGGACCGTCACTGCCGCCCTAAATGCTATCACCGATGAGACGGGTAGCAGTGTTTTTGCCTTAAGCTACACGCCGGAATATGCCGTCGGTAATATTTTACTTACGGTCCTGGGGCCGCTGATCATCGTATTGTTATGATAGTTTTATTGTTAATTCCTTCATTTAAAGAAGCGATTGGATTAGGTATTCTTGAATTCTAAAAGGAGTGACTGGAATGTCTATTAGGTATCAAAAACTTTTTGAGCCCCTCGCCCATGTATTTCCAAAAAGGAATGTATCGTGACTTCGGGAAACTATTGAAGGAAAACGTTCAGGTACCGATCATACTTGCAGGCAGAATGGACGACCCTCAAATGGCCTGTGAAGCCTTGGGTACGTGCTGCGATATCGTCGGTTACGGTAGGCCATTGCTTGCAGATCCTTACCTTCCCGAAAAAATCAAGACTGAAAAGCTGGAGGATATCCGCCCGTGTCTTTCTTGCCATCAGGGTTGTTTGGACAGGCTTGCGCATGGTTTGCCGATTTCCTGTGCTGTTAATCCAGCCTGTGGTAGAGAGCGACCAATGGCGATCACTCCGGCTATCGTCATAAAAAACGTCCTAATTGTCGGCGGTGGTCTGGCAGGTATGGAAGCGGCAAGAGTCTGTGCGATCCGTGGGCATAAAGTGACACTTCTCGAAAAGGGAACCCAGCTGGGTGATTATGGTGGCAATAGGCTATCACTCTAATCGTGGATTGTACGACTCCATGACTTCCTCCAACAAGGTAGTTTACAATGTGGGCGATTCCCGTAATGTGCACAATATTATGTATGCTATCTGGGACGCATATCAATTGGCAAGGGAACTCTAAGCGGATTGAAAAGTATTATACCCCTTCTTGGGTGTCAGAGACATACGACTGTGTTTGCGCAGACCTGAGATTTTCCAGGTCCAGCTGCGGGCTATCTGGCGTGCTTCGGCTTCAGGAACAGCCGCTGTGATGTTTCCTATGATTGCAACGTTAGAAGAATTGATCAAAGCCAAATAACTACTTTATTTAAAGTAAGAGACTGTTTAAAACAATTCGAAGAACGAAAGGATGACTAGTATGTTAAACAAAGCCAAGACACTAAAGGGTTATAAATTGCACAGCTTCGAAGATGAAATAGGGAAGGCCAGAGAATACTACTACGATGAACTTAATCGGTTCACTTCACTCTATTTGATTAAGCCGGAAATAGGGAAGGTTAAAGAATTCTATTTCGATGATTACTACTGGACGATTCGTTATCTGGTCGCTGACACAGGAAACTGGCTTACGGGTAAACAGGTGTTGATCTCCCCATATGCGATGGTCGCCGTGAATAATGAAGAGCGATTCATTGCCATTAATTTGACCAGAAAGCAGATTGAGAATAGTCCATCATTAGACAGCGATGAGACTATCTCACAACAATTTGAGGAGGACTACTTCAAGTATTATGAATTTCCGATGTATTGGGGCGGCGCGTACATGTGGGGATCTTATCGCAACCTTGTTCGCGATTCCCAAAAGTTGAGAGAATCCACCCCAGATGAGAAAGCGTGGGATCCCCATTTGCGTAGCACTCATAAGGTGAGTGGCTATAACCTCCAAGCCGTAGACGGCGAGATTGGGCACATCGAAGATTTTATCATTGATGACGAGACGTGGGCGATTCGTTATCTAATCATCGATACGAAGAACTGGTGGCCGGGGAAGAAGGTTCTCGTTTCACCACAATGGATTGAGCGCATTAACTGGAACGAGTCGAAAGTATTCATCAATCTTCTCCGCGAGACTATTAAGCAGTCACCAGAATACACCGAGGACACCTTGCTAACTCGGGAATATGAGATCGAACTGTATCAATATTACAATCGCCAAGGCTACTGGGTGGAAGAACCAGTTCCCAAGAAGCACTCTCTTTGAAAAATTGCTTGGGTAGATTTATACGCCGAAGTTGCTGATGTGTGAAAGTGACTGATAGAAGCGTAGCGATGTTTAATGTTTAACCGCGATGGGAAAGAAAATGAGCAAGAGAACAAATAACTCGCTAATAGCGAACCTGCAGCCTGGCAAGAACTGAAAGGATACTAGCGTGAAAGAAAGGATTTTGCGTTGCATGGCACGTCAAAAAGCCCTAAAACAGGGCTGGCAAAAAAATATAACGAAGGTTAGCTATAATACCTCAACAACAACTTAGAACTAAATCAATTTGCTGTCGAACACCTGCATACTCAAAGTATACGCCTATAGCTAACGTAAATTTTGTAGTACCGGGAGACAGCGTAAAAACCATTATTTAGGTAAGATTATAATAACGTAAGTACAAGTTAAATTCAAGTATTTTTAGGTTCTGTCGGCGCAATTCTTTCATTCCTATTTGTGCCGGCGACAGCCGGAATGGAGGTTATTATGAAAGATAATACCGACCAGCCTAAGGCTTCCGAATCAAAGTCGGAATCGAAACCTAAGGCGAATGACGATTTGAAATCCATGCCTATGCCGGAATTGCAGGTAAAATTGGGCTCGTCCCCGGATGGTCTTAGTCAAGCTGAGGCACAGAAACGGCTGACACAATATGGACCGAACGAGATTAAAGAAAAGAAAATCAATCCGCTGCTGAAATTCCTCTCCTATTTTTGGGGTCCCATCCCGTGGATGATCGAAGTGGCAGTGATTCTGTCGGGTGTAGTCCGACACTGGCCGGATTTTTTTGTCATCCTGCTTTTGCTTGTTGTCAACGCTGTGGTCGGATTTTGGGAAGAACGCCAGGCAGGCAATGCCATCGCTGCCCTGAAATCAAAACTAGCAACAAAGGCTAGGGTAATACGCGATGGTAAGTGGACCACTCCGGCAGCGCGTGAGTTGGTGCCGGGCGACGTCATACGTCTGCGCCTAGGTGACATAGTGCCCGCAGATGCGCGCTTGCTGGCGGGCGATCAGGTAGAGGTGGATCAGTCCGCACTCACGGGCGAGTCGTTGCCCGCCACGCGCAAACCCGGTGAGGCAGTGTTCTCTGGATCGATCATTCGTCAAGGCGAAATCGGTGCCATGGTCTATGGAACAGGGACGAACACTTATTTCGGCAAGACGGCGCAACTGGTGCAAGAGGCCCACACCGTCAGCCACTTTCAACGAGCGGTGTTGAAGATCGGCAATTACCTGATCATTCTTGCTGTGTCTTTAGTGGCGCTGATACTTGTCGTTGCGATCTTACGTGGCGACCCGATCTTTACGACGTTGCAGTTTGCCCTAGTGTTGACCGTGGCAGCGATTCCGGTGGCGATGCCGACGGTACTGTCGGTGACAATGGCGGTGGGCGCGCGCCTACTCGCCAAGAAACAGGCGATTGTGAGCAGGTTAGTAGCCATCGAGGAATTAGCAGGCATGGATATGCTGTGCACAGACAAGACCGGTACCCTGACCCAGAACAAGTTGACACTGGGCGATCCATTCTGTGTGGACAATGTCCCTGCCGAGCAAGTTATTTTCAATGGTGCACTAGCGTCGCGTGCGGAGAATAACGACACCATTGATCTGGCCGTGCTGGGCGGTCTGAAAAATGATCAGGCCTTGAGCGGTTACCAAGTAGTTCATTTCCAGCCATTCGATCCAGTGCATAAACGCACCGAAGCCACAGTCAAGGGTACGGACGGAAAAGAGTTCAAGGTAACCAAAGGTGCGCCGCAAGTGATCTTGGAGTTGTCGGTCAATGCCGAGCAAGTGAAGCCCGCTGTCGAGAAGGCCGTCAATGAATTTGCAACGCGCGGCTTTCGTTCGTTGGGTGTGGCGCGAGCCGAGGGAGACGACCAATGGCGATTTCTAGGTGTGTTGCCCCTGTTTGATCCGCCCCGGGAAGATGCCAAGGAAACCATCGCGATCGCGCGTCAGATGGGCGTGAAGTTCAAGATGGTTACGGGGGATCAACTGGCCATCGCCCAGGAAACTGCTAAAACATTAGGGATGGGCAGGGATATTCTTGACGCCAGTAGCCTAGGTGATGTAAAGCATCAGGAGACGACAGAGATGGCCGAGTCTATTGAGAAGGCCGACGGCTTCGCCCAGGTATTCCCCGAACATAAGTTTCACATTGTGGATGTTTTGCAAAAAATCGACCACATTGTCGGTATGACGGGCGACGGAGTGAATGACGCCCCCGCTCTGAAGAAGGCCGACTGCGGCATCGCTGTTTCGGGTGCAACGGACGCAGCGCGTGCGGCAGCGGATATCGTGCTGATGACGCCCGGCCTGTCGGTGATTATTGATGCAATCAAGGAGAGTCGCAAAATCTTCCAACGGATGAACAGCTACGCGATCTACCGCATCGCCGAAACGTTGCGCGTACTGTTGTTCATGACGCTGGCGATCTTAGTCTTTAACTTTTATCCGTTGACCGCAGTGATGATCGTGATGTTGGCGTTGCTCAACGATGGAGCTATCCTGTCCATAGCCTATGACAACGTTCATTACAAGAATCAACCCGAGGCCTGGAACATGCACCTGGTGCTGGGAATCTCCGCTGTGCTGGGAGTCATCGGGGTCGTGTCAGCGTTTGGACTATTTTATCTCGGTGAGCGCGTTTTTCATATTGACCGTGCGCACATCCAGACACTAATGTATTTGAAGTTATCCGTGGCGGGACACTTGACGATCTTCCTCACACGCACACGTGGTCCGTTCTGGTCCATCCGCCCCGCGCGGGTTCTCTGGATGGCCGTGTTTGGCACACAAATCGTGGCAACGTTGATTGCGGTTTATGGAGTGTTTATGACCCCCATTGGTTGGGGTTGGGCCCTGTTCGTATGGGGCTATGCAATAGTGTGGTTCCTCGTGAATGACCGTGTGAAACTGCTTGCGTATCGGATTTTTGATCCCGCCAAAGCCAAGCAACCTTCCGATTTGACAGCGTAGAGATATTGGCAATAAAAGGAGCAAGGTATAGTCACAGCCTTGCTCCTGATGGGCATCATCCGATCATCTTTATGCAATGCGGTTATACAGTTCAAAGATGATGCAAAAAAATAGGCAGAGAAAAGACCCTTTGAACATTACGTCATACCAAGGTTTACGTCGCTTCGAGTCCCTCTAGATAAGAATGAAAAGGATGTATTGATACAAGAATTGTATAAACGCGATCTCTCTGACAAAAGTGATTATAGCACGATATTTAGTGATTGAGATCAGCGTGTCAACAGATTCATCTGAACAATAAGGTGTAAGTTATCAAAGAACGTTCGAGTTGGGTTTGAACCATCAACCCTAGCTCTATCTTACAAGGAGGAATTTATATGATGGGTGGTTATGGGGGTTATGGTGGCTTTGGCGGTGGATATGGGTGGATGGGTATGATCATGCCCATGATTTTCGTTATCGGGATTATTCTATTGGGTATCTATTTGTTTCGTCGTAACTCTTCGCAAGTTCTACCAATGGAATAGGCAAGCAAAATAGTGGATTAGACATTTTACGTGAACGTTATGCGCGAGGCGAGATCGATTCAACGGAATATAAAAGCCGTAAACAGGACTTAGAAAGTAAGTAGATAAGCATAACGTGTGGAAAAGAGAGCAGTCGCTCCTGAGGGAGAAACTGCTCTCCTAAATAATTCTATCCTATGGCTACGGGGGAGGCTATGGCATGATGGGTGGGGGTTATGATGTCCCGAACATCATGTGTTCAGAAGGGGCATTTTTTGTATCTCTCATTCAAGGTTTTTATTCATCTAAGCCGAGGTCTCATCAGGTTCCCGGTTAGCTTCCTTAAAGGTAATCCAGCCTTTCTTGGCAATATATCGGAAGAAGGTTATCACTCTTCTTAAGGATTCTTCCATTGTATCTTTATTATCTATATTGACGAATTTAGAAATCTCGAATATTGTTCTTTTCCCATCCACCAATAACCATGTCCTAGAGGCCATTTCATCAAACGTCAAGTCATTGGCAGGCGATTTTTTGACTAACCACCCTGCAAATCGTCTTACAGGGTCTTTTACGGAAAAATACAATTTGACTCTACCATTGATATTCTCCCAGTTCGTATACTTGATTACCGGAACATATAGTGCAAAATTGTATTTATCCTTTGCCAAATGTTCTCGCATACTTATTCCACACCCTTATTTTTCTTTATGGCAAAGATGTATACCCAAGTTCCAAGGGCCATGAACATTATGAAGGAGAGTAAGTTGCTTTTTGCAAGTGCTGGAAACAATGTAGCTCCAATCCCAATGTTGACTTCGAGTACGGCTAAGGCTGCAATTAATATCCCTATGAGGGCATCACCTGCCACAAGTCCTGATGCAAGGAGTATACCCCTTTCGATAGAACCCGCTTTGCGTTCTTCGTTTTCTTTGAATTTAGCCTCTACGATCTTTCTAATTATTCCACCGATTAATACAGGTGAGGTAAGTGAGATTGGAAGATAAATACCAAGTGCAACTGGAAGGATTGGGATACTGGCCAAAGCGCAGAATATGGCAATAGCAGCTCCAACGATCACCAGAGTCCAAGGGAGCTGTGCTGTCATTATTCCTTCAACAATCAGTTTCATTAAGGATGCTTGTGGGGCAGCAACTAGTGGTGTTCCGATACCGTAGGCCTTGTCTAGAAGAAGTACTACGCCTCCTGCTACTACTGAAGCGACTGATAATGCTATAAACATGCCTATCTGAACGTTCTTAGGAGTCCCTCCTATGATGAACGTGGTCTTTAAGCTCTGTGCAGTTCCACCGGCAACTGCAATGGCAACACAGACAACGCCTGCGATCAGTAGGGCTGTTTTGGTCCCCTCATCACCGACTACTCCTGTCAATTTAAGCAAGGTGGCCACAACTAATAAGGTTGCTATGGTCATACCCGACACTGGATTACTTGAAGCTCCAATGATACCAACCATTCTGGCAGATACTACGGCAAAGAAGAAGGAGAATAGAAGCGCGCATACACCACCGAGGAGTCCTCCTCCTATTACCGGGAGTAACCAAGTTGCGAAAAATCCAAAGGCAGCGGCTCCAATTACCCATAACAACGGAGCCTCAAGATTCATTCTCTCAACTTTGCCACCCTCTTTTCCTCCAACACCTGCAATAGCCTGCTTGAAGCTTGATATAATTGCAGGAAGAGACCTTACAAGTGATATAATTCCACCCGTTGCAACGGCACCCGTACCGATGTATCGGATGTAGTTTGTCCAGATATCACCGGCTTCCATTTGCGAAATGGGAATAGTACCCGGAAATATGGGTGTTGCCAGCCCTGCGCCTATGAAGCTTATCATGGGGATCAAGGCAAACCAGGCAACCACACCACCACCAAACATCAGCGCTGAAGACTTTGTGCCGATAATAAAACCAACACCAAGAAGCGATGCCAAGGCATCAACCCCAATCTGGGTTCCTTGGTAACTTGTGAAGGTGTAAGAGGCTTTCTCCGGCCAAAACGCCAGTCCGCCTGATATAAATTTGTAAAGTCCACCGACACCAATTCCTGTTACAACCGTTTTGAATCCACTTCCGCCAGCACTCCCTGCAACAAGCACTTCAGCCGCTGCCATGGATTCAGGAAAGACAAGCTCTCCGTGTTCTTCGACGATTAGGAATCGTCTCAGAGGGGTTATAAAGAACACGCCCATTATTCCACCTACCACTGTGACAATGGCGACCTGAATGATCGTCAGTCCAAAGCCTAAGAGAATAAGGGCTGGAAGTACGAAGATGATACCGCCAGCGATGGATTCTCCCATGGCTGAAAGGGATGCTACCATATTGGCTTCAAGGATGTTATTTCGTTTAAAGGCACCCTTTAATAATCCTATACCAAGTATGGCACCTGGTATACCTGCTGAAATAGTCATGCCTACTTTGAGCCCCAGATACGTGTTGGCTGCGGCAAACATGCAGGCGAACAGTATACCTATTATTAAGGAATAACCGGTTGTTTCAGGCATTACTTCACTGGTTGGGACAAAAGGGATGTATTCATCGCCTTTTATTCCTCCATATGCATTGCTTGAAAGTTTTTGATTCATTGTATCACCCATGGCCTTTAATCTCCTTTTTCTAATTTATTTCAAGTTTTCAAGCAAGGCTGTCAAGAACTTATAGGTTCTTGCAGCGGATGAGATACTCATATGTTCTTCTGGAGTATGTACATCGAAGAGATTGGGGCCAAAGCTTATCATATCTGTATCTGGAAGTATTTTCTTAAATAGGCCACATTCCAGGCCTGCATGGATCGCGCTTATTTTCGGGTCTTTCTTGAAAAGGCCCTTGTAGGTTTCCATCGCTGTCTTTCTTATCTTGGAGTCCTCTTCATACTGCCACTCAGGATAATCCCCGGTATTGTTTACTAGGGCGCCTGTAAGACTCCCCAAAGCAACGATGATTTCTGCTATTTCTGCCTTCTGGCTTTTGACGGAACTTCTTAAGGCATGGGTGAATTCTATCGTTCCACCGTTGTCTTCCAAGACTCCCAGGTTCAAGCTACTCTCTACAAGGCCCTCGATGTCGCTGCTCATTCTCTGGATTCCATCGGGAACGGTCAAAATATAGTTGATGATGTTATTGCTGCTCTTAGATGCCATCATCTGATCCCCTGAAGCTTTTTTAATTTCCACCTTCACCTTAGGGTCTTCAACTCTATTTTCATCTTTAAAAATAGAATCCATAGCCTTTATTATTTCAGAGGCCTTCGAAGCGTTTTCCTTAGTGAAGGCTATTGTTGCATAGGCTTCTCTTGCAATTGCATTGTGTTTTGCTCCGCCTCTTAAGGTAACAAGCCTTATCCCGATTTCCTCGTTGAGTCTGTTCAGAACTCGTCCTAAAAGCTTGACAGCGTTTCCTCTTTGCTTGATAATTTCCATTCCTGAATGTCCACCCTTTAATTCCGTTACAGAAACTTCCATAACCATTCCGGACAGGTCTTCATACTCAGGCTTAAAGGTCACATAAGAAGTCAGACCTCCAGCGCAGCTCACAAGGAATATGCCCTCTTCTTCCGAGTCGATATTCAGCATGGTCGTTCCTGATAAGTGTTCTGCCGTTAAAGTACTTGCTCCGTGCATACCTGTTTCTTCGTTGGTGGTGATTAGAAACTCTATGGGAGGATGTTTCAACTCTTTCGCATCAAGGATTGCCAATCCATACGCCACGGCTATACCGTCGTCTGCGCCTAAAGTGGTATCTGTTGCATAAATAAAATCATCATCAATTCTTAATTTTATTGGGTCTTTTAAAAAATCATGGTTGCTACCACTTATTTTTTCACCGACCATGTCCATATGTCCCTGAATAATCACAGGTGCTGATTTTTCATACCCCTTGGTTCCACCCTTTTTAATAATTACGTTCAGCGCTTCATCTTGGAAGACCTCCAGATCCCGTTTTTTGGCAAAGTCCACCAAGTAGTCACTTACCTGTTTTTCATTTCCCGAAGTTCTTGGGATACTGGATAATTCCTCAAAAAAGGCAAAAACCTCTTTAGGTGATAGTTTTTCTAATACACTCATTTAAATACTCCTTTCACCGACTGTATTCATACTGCAAACAGTGCTACTTAAGTAACGTTGCCTAGAAGCTCTAATATTTAGACAATTATCGCGATGTTCCTTAGTATTTGTAATTATAGCAAAAAAAAATGCTATTTTTATGACATTTTCAGTGATGATCAATATATTTACAAATAATATCCTATTTGTTGGTATTATCTGCTTGAAATCTGCTGCCATAATTCTATCTGTGAGAAGGAGAAGCCCTATTCTACGCACAACCGCTAAACTTATCTTTTTGATTCAAGTTTAGGACAACCCGACAAGAATCCTTCCTATTTTAATGGGGAGATGAATTGTTAATCTAACTATATGTACTAAAATTAACGCTTATTATCATTGGTATTGGGCGTTATTAATAGTATACTATGTGTATGAAGAAAGAACATTTAATACAGGGGCGAACCTGTGTCTACAACGTCAACTATCACCTTGTTTGGTCGGTGAAATACCGACGAAAAGTTTTAACAGAAGAGGTTGAGAGTTATCTCTTGGACGTAATCCAAGACATTGCTCAAGATAAGGAGTTTGTGATTGCAGCGTGTGAAGTGGGCGAACAGGATCATGTCCATATCTTTGTATCAGCTCACCCAAAGATTGCGCCGTCATACATCGCTAAGATGTTGAAAGGGATCTCCGGGCGTAGGATTTTTCTTAAATTCCCTGAAATCACGAAGAAACTTTGGAAAGGGCATCTATGGAATCCAAGCTATTACCTTGAAACGATTGGATCTGTTTCAAAAGAGTCCATCAAACGCTATATTGAACGGCAAGCCAAAGGAGGTGACGTCGATTGAAACTAGCTAAAGCGTGTGTTATTAACACCACGGGTAATGTGTCACTTGTTCTCGGGCACTTAGCTTATGCGACTTGGAAACTATGGAATGTCGCAAACTATGAACGAAAGAACTGGACTAAAGAATCGGGGATAGCTTATCCGAACTGGTATGACCAAAAGAAACGTTTCAAAGATCAGTTTTGGTACAACAACTTGCCATCTCAGTCAGCGCAAGAGTTATTACACACCTTAGATGGTGCCTGGAAATCGTTTTATCAACTAAAAAAAACGGGCGGTATAGTTAATCCAAAACCACCAAAATTCAAGCGTGAACCGTTTAATGTCAGGTATCTAAAGGATGGGTTTATTGTGCTTGCTGGCAACATATAGTTTTTTGGATTGAGTAGCGTAAAGGGGAATATATTTGATTTGTTTTGCCAGATCGTTTTTTAACGCTCTGGCTTTTAATTTGCTGATATTTGTAATCATAGCAGGACTATTTAGGCAATATGTCGAAATCTTAACAGGAATGACAGAAAAAAAGCATTTTAATATATTCAGCGTTAAGATTAGCGGTTGAGTTGGAGATTTGGTCAATATGAGATATTGAAAAACGAGTATGAAGTTAAACGGACTACTAAATAGGATTGATGCTTAAGTGTGAACCAGAGGAAAACAATCACTACAGCATTCTCTCATTGAAAATATTAGCTTTCCCAAATGGCTAGAAATATTCGTAATTAATGATACAAAGATCTCATTAAAGAAAGCGATGGGGCTCAGTTTAATGGAGTATTATGGGCAATTGTTAACGAGTTTCCATCCGAAAGAGGGGAAAACTATGAACCATAAAAGAGTCAAAAAATTGGAAATACTTTTTCTGGAAGATTCCCCCAGGGATGCTGATTTAATTTATGAATACCTATGTGAAAATTTCAAATGTGAAATCCAAGTGGATATTGTTTTAAATGAAGGAGAATTTGTATCTGCGATATCCTTAAAAAAATATGAACTCATTCTTGCCGACTTTATGTTGCCTGATTTTAATGGGTTTGCAGCATTAGACCATATTAAATCAATGAGCCCATCTACTCCATTTATATGTGTATCTGGGTTCATAGACGAGGAAACAGCCGTGGAACTTCTGAAACAA
>DASRMA010000172.1:0-6405 GCA_035648155.1 Desulfosporosinus sp. | reverse complement strand
GAGAGCTCACCATCATCATGCGCACCATGGATGTTGTAGTCATGAAGTTAAGAAAGAGGACGCAGACATTAAAACTGAATAAATATCGAACAAAAGCCGGAGTTCAGTGAACTCCGGCTTTTGTTCGATATTTACGAAATTAGACTACTAAGCAGATCCACGTTAATAGTAAATTAAGCTTTACGGAGCTCAGAAGCAAGTAATGCTGCCCCCAAAGCGGCAGTAATTACCGGCTCTCGGGATACAAGCAGGGGATAGCCGAGCTGCTTAGACAAAGCATTAACAACACCTTGGTTATGTGCAACTCCTCCTGTGAAAACGATATCTGGTTCCAATCCAGTACGCCTAGTCATGGAAGCTACCCTACTGGCAACTGAATCACAGACTCCGGCGAGAATATCTGATTTTAAGGCACCCGTCGATACATGAGAAATGATTTCTGATTCAGCAAAAACCGTACAAAAGGATGAGATTTTCGCAGGGTTTTCCGAGGTAGAGGCTAGCTCACTGATTTCTTGCCATTCTACTTCTAGTGCTGCAGCCATGACTTCTAGAAAGCGTCCTGTTCCGGCCGCACACTTGTCGTTCATCGCAAAATCTGCGACTCTACCGTTTGAAAGTAATTTGATCACTTTACTATCTTGTCCGCCGATGTCAATAACGGTGCGGGCAGTGGGGAAAAGATGACTAATTCCTTTAGCTTGACAGGTGATTTCCGATACTTCCCGATCTGAGGGAAAGGTTACCCTACCATAGCCAGTCGCGACCGTGGCACCAATTACTTGAGCAGTTAACCCAGAATCGGAGATCAGTTGGTCTTTCAGACGAGCAGCAACGTCCCTCCCGCTGAAACCTGCTCGGGTCATAGCAGTGCCAAGAATTTCTAAATCATCGTTGATGAGAACAACCTTTACAGTAAGGGAACCAATATCAACTCCAACAAAATATTTTTGCATGAATTTCCTCCATAACTATAATATTCTTGGGGATCAACGTTAATCAAACGTTTCTAAGAATGCCTGAACCCGATTGCGGACTGGTTCTTCAGCATACGCTCTAAGGTCGGCCATGTCTGCTTCGATCATTAATCCAGGAACCCCAGTTTCCCTCATCACTTTTTTTCGGATAACTTCTTGAACCAAAGAATAGGGTTTACAAGAACGATTTGAATGCATTACGAAACCATCCGCTTTATAATCCCTGATTAGGTTAATCAATTGATTGGCCCGGAACTCGGGAGAGCGGTTGAGGAAAACCTCAGTGTAGGTTGTAGCTAAGCTTTCCATGGGAGTGCCAGGAGATTGTAAGGATGCCCATCCGCCACTATAGGTATCGGAGACAAAACATGCGCCTTTATCCGCAAACATCTTGTAAAACGTAAATAGTTGAGGCCAGATGGCGATATTATCCCAGACTAAACGGATTCGCTCGTTTTCGACAGCCCCCTGTCCAAGCGCGACTCGCTCCTTGACTTCAGCTTTGAGTTTGCGGTAATAGTCAATTCCTTCTTGTGAGCCTCGGAGAACAACTATGGGCGCCATATGAATAAAGAGGTCGGGGGCATTAAGGGGAGAGGGGTTAGCTTGACAATACTGGCGGGTTTCTTTCCATAGTGATGTAATTTCAGCGCTTTGGCGCATCTGTTTAGCTAAGTTTTTTTCATTGAAGGGACGACCAGTTATTTTTTCTAGATCAACTGCCATAGCGTATAACTGTTCTAAGACATAGTCTTTGGCTTGCTGCGTCATTTCATCGGTGAGATAAGGCGTATCTAAAACCAGCAACGGAATATTAAAATGGCGGGCTAAGGCCTCATACCACTTTAACACCGTACCACAAATATTGTTGCAGGCTACTAATAGGTCAGGCTTAGGCATCCCTCCCAAAGGAGCGAGGTCTGGTCTGAGAACTCCTCCAATATTAGACCGTGCGTAGGAACAGAGGTCCTGAGAATAACCAGCTGAGTCTGCAATCTCGCACAAGGCCACGGTCGTATTGCGGGCACTATAGATAGCGGCATATTGTTCAGGATAAGCTGAATGAATCTTAAATGACCGTAAAAGTTCCACTGGTGCACCACTGGTGACCCAAGCTAAGGGGCGGCGGAAAGGCTTTCCCCAGTAACGGTGATAGTTCGTTAGAGCATAATAACGCCCCATAGTTTTCTGGAGCGCTTTGACACTAGCTAGAGGACGGTAATTACGTTTCGCCATGTATTGTGCACTCCTTTATAATTCAGAATCTGCTTTCATGCTTTCTAAGAAGGCCTGGAGTCTGGTTCTTTCTTGCCCACCCACATCTGCACCTTCTAGTTCAAGGGTTAGGGTACGAATACCACTATTCCTAAAACTCTCAGATAGTGCAACAGCATCCCAGGCATGGGGATCACAGTATTTTCGGATGACTATAATAGCGCATTTAACTTGCCGTTGATGAGCAAGATCGTTTAGATAAGCCATCCGTTCATTAAGGCTACGATTTTTACACGGACAGGGTGGCATTTCTGTGTAGCGTCGAACGATGTCCACAAGTGGATCTTCTGCTTCCATTACGGTGGGTCCTGAATAGTGGCGATAACCGGTGCACGTATCATCGGCGACCACTCTACCACCTAAGTCTTCAATCATAGCAAAAAGACTATCATTTTCTACGACGGCGCCGCTGATTAAGACTTTCAGGCGATGTTGATTAGGTTCGGCCATTTCCTTTAGTGCAGGGAGACATTTTTCTAGGGCCTGGGAATAATCCAAACGGGGCATAACTTGCCCGGCACGCATTAAGGAAGAGACCATTTGAGAAGGAAGATCAGGACGTAGAGCATCAAGTTCGGTAGCTAATTTGCGTGTGTATGTGCATAGTTTCAAGGCATCTTGCAAAGCTTCCTTATTAATTTTGTTCTGAGTCAGAGCCATCAATGAATTCAATAACGAGTGCATTTCAGCGAGATAATAACGCGAGGCCCCGCTAGTATTCAACATGACCGGTGGGACTATATCAATCGTTTTACTATGACCACTAGCTGCCCAAATCCCACTCAGGCACTGCATCGTGTCACAGGTATGGGTAAATCCAATACCTGCAAGGTCTTGCCATTTACCTCTAATTTCCATGTCGAGTGTTCCCTTAGCCAAAGAACAGCAGTAAGCAGGTAGCTCAGCTGGGGTAGAATTACCGGTGTCTGGTAGCAAACGCAGAGGTTCTAGACCGGCCGCAAGAATAAGTTCCTCAGGAAAATAGGAACAGAAATACCCGAAAAATCTACTTTTAGGATAGCGAAGTATGCGTGCCGCTCCATTGAGAGTGGCCTCTTCAAGGAGCAGTTCTAGTGATTTATTTTTGACATGCTCAGTTATTTCAGACATTTAGTTACTCCTCTCGTTAGGCATCAAATGATTTGCCAGGCGACTGTTCAGTCCCTCGTGTTGAGTCTGTTGGGGAAGCGTTGTCTAGAACTTCAATATCTTCCTCACGTAGGGCGCGTTTAAGGATCTTTCCGATTGCGGTCATCGGTAGCTCGCTACGAATCTCAACTTGTTTAGGAACTTTATAGAGCATCAGATGCTGTTTACAGAAGGCGATGATCTCGGGTTCTATCACGGTAGAACCATCTCTAAGTGTGATAAATGCTTTGATAAGTTCTCCCTTATAGTCATCTGGAATGCCGATAACACTAGCTTCCTTTACTGCAGGGTGCTGATATAGCACATCTTCTACTTCGCGGGGATAAACATTGAAACCACCAGTAATAATCATGTCTTTTTTACGATCTACAACATAGAAATAGCCGTCTTGGTCCATGTAGCCCAAATCTCCGGTGTAGAGCCAACCATCTCGGAGTGTAGAAGTTGTTTCTTGGGGACGGTTATAATATCCCAGCATAACATCAGGACCCTTGAGAACAATTTCGCCGACTGCAAGGGGGAGTAAGTCAATTTCACCGGTCTCAATGTCTCTTACCCGCATTGTGACATCAGGAAAAGGAACACCAATACTGCCTGTCTTGTTGATTCCACAGTATGGATTAGCACAGATCGCTGTAACTGCTTCGGTCAGACCATAGCCTTCCATCAGTTTACTATCCGTGAGTTCTTCAAATTGACGCTTAACTTCTGGGGCTAAGGGTGCTGCTCCGACAAAGCATCCACGCAGGGAAGAAAGGTTATAGTGCTTTAAACGGGGATGATTAATAAGACCGATATACATTGTGGGCACGCCAGCAAAGAGTGTTGGATGAGAATTATTTATTCCCTTTAGAATGTCATCAACATTGAAGCGGGGTATTAGGACCGAAGAAGCACCTGATATTAAAGGCGCATTCATGCAGACTGACATTCCGAAGCCGTGAAAAATTGGTAGAACCGCAAGTAGACGATCTACTTCTCGCATTTGAACCCAAGCGACTCCTTGTCTGGCATTAGCAACTAAGGCGTTGTGAGAAAGCATTACCCCCTTGGGTTTACCGGTTGTTCCTCCTGTGTATATGAGAAGGGCAGTATCACGTTGAAGGTCTATGTTCACAGCGATGTGGGGCAGTGGCTCTTTATGAAGTAGAACCTTTAACCACTTGCAGTGTGGTAAACGAGTTTTGGCCTCTCTAGATATTTTACGGGACAAACGATATAAAGCCTTTATCGGAAAGGGCATAAATTCATTTAGAGCGGTGTAAAAAGTATGTTCTAACAGATGATGTTCGCCTGCTGAGTGGCAAGTATCTCTAACGTTTTCTAACCGCCCAGCTAAGAGATCTAAGCAGATAGCAGCACGTACCTGTCCATCACGAAAAATGTGCAAAAGTTCAGTCTCTGTACTCAGTGGATTAACAGGAACGACCACTGCCCCAATGCTCAAGAGGGCATAGTAACTTATAACATATTGTGGACAGTTTGGTAGCAGAAGCGCAACCCTATCCCCTGGATGGATACCGATGTCTATTAGGGATAGGGATAAGCTGTTTACATAGCGCCCTAATCGGTGATAACTCATCTCAAGACCAAAAAAAATTATGGCGATGGCCTTTGGATGGTTTTGTACGCTTCGACGGAATAATTCGTCGAGAGTGACTTTCGGGTAGTCAAGTGTTAGGGCGACCTCTGAATCGTAATGTTTTGTCCATGGTTGAGGCGTTTCATTGATCTCGACGTCGTTCATTATTGTGACCTCCTTAGCTTAAAAATTTCCAGTACCGTCTAATCAAACTGAATCAATATTCATATCCTAATAATTACATTATAATGAAAATTATATCAAGAGTATATATAAAATTTTAAATATTCAAACAAATTAGAAAATATAATCTTGGAAATGCCGTAGAAATGAACTGTTAAATTTTCTCGCAGGTAATAAATACTTAATGATAATCGAGCTTTTTGTGTTGTAGCAATTATTATTATACGTTAGAAAAGCAATTACAGGAGAATTGAGCCTAGTCAGAGGGAAAATCCACTATGTCCATCAAAAGCGGAATCAGCAATCTCGATATATTTTTGGAAAGTATTAAGCAAAGCATTAAAAAGCTTCCGAGAGATTTGGTTGAAAACTGGATCAAACAGCTTCACTATTTAAGGCAAAATGGATTGGCATGAACTGTCTTTACGGAAATAGCAAGGAATTTCTTGAGGCGATCTCGGATAACTATTGGTATTTTGCTAATATACATAAGGAAGCACTAGCTTGGCGCGTTCAACCCACATTTGAAGTGCCTGACTATAAAGGAAGGGGTCCACGCCCTAAGAAAATGGCAGCAACCACTCCAGCAGAACCTGTGGCCAAGATAGCTGGGGATGATACGATACCCTGGCGAAGAATGTATCTTGGGGAAGGATCCAAAGGACCGATCTATTCGGATATCAAATGTCTTCGAATTTACAGAGCCTTTGCGAAAGAAACGGGTGAAGTCCCTATAAAATCATGCTGGTTATTTATTCGCCGTTTAGAAAATGGGGAAACTAGGTTTTCTGTCAGTATTGAGCAGTGCTTCAACGAAGCCAAAGACAAATTAGGCATGGATCATTATGAATTCAGATCTTGGACTGCATGGCATCGCCATATGGTTTGGTATTTATAGCCAGTGCATTTCTGCTTGAGATAAGATTTCTTGGAATTTCTTAGTGTTATGGGCAACGAGGAGCTCGTTGCCGAACTGATTTACGGATGCCTTAATTAGAACAAAAAGACGAACTGCCATTACTCCTTAGTAATGCCAGTTCGTTTAAATTGATCTTTAAATTGTACAAATTTTTTAGTGGCCCTCCAAAAACTAATCTATTCAAGAATTAACTAACCTTAGTAATTTGTACGCCACACACTTTATACTCATACGTTTTAGTAACTTTATCATAGGCTCCATTGGTCAGTTCGTTGGTTGGAGAGTCAAAATAGTGGAAGGTCATAAAGACCATACCCACG
>DASRMA010000171.1:0-16011 GCA_035648155.1 Desulfosporosinus sp. | reverse complement strand
AATTATGAAGGCTGGGACTTTTTCGGTCAATTCAAAATGTACTTCTCTTTTTTCCAGCTCCTCATTCTCTGCGGGAAATACGACAAACACTTTATGTTCATCCATACTAATCTTTTCAATTAGTTTCTCAGGACTCTTTGTGCGTTCCCAAAGGAAAAGTTCGGTTGAATCTGGATTTATTAACTTTAAAAGCCTTGCCGTATTAGAAGGCCTATATAACTCTCTTTCACTGGATAGAATCCAGAACTTTGCTCTAGTAATTATTTTTGTTGCTTCATTACAAATGCAATTGATGATCGGTAATCCACAGTCATTGCAACTATAATATAAGCTTGTAATCTGTTTAACCTTATGAATTTTACTCGCTTTATCCCTTTTGGTAAACTGCACTATTCTATACCATCTTTTCTTTTTTTCTTGCCATTTTCAGCATGACTATGGAATTGGTTATTACCTCACTAAGTCAATTGTACTCCCGGCATTGCCTTTTTTGACGATAACTTTCTTATCGATACGTTCTTTCAGTTCACTTACGTGCGAAATTATACCAACGAGTCTATTCCCAGATATTAGACTATTGAGCGTAATAATTGCCTGTTCAAGAGATTCAGCATCCAAAGCTCCAAAACCCTCGTCAATAAACATGGTGTCAATTTCCACACCACCCGCGTAGCTTTGAATGACATCAGAAAGACCTAAGGCCAGGGAGAGTGAAGCTTTGAACGACTCACCACCGGACAATGATTTTACTGTGCGAATTTTTCCTGTGTAATTGTCCAACACATCAAGCTCTAAACCCGACTGCGAACGATAATCTGAGGCATTTTCCTTGCGCAGGAGTTCGAATCGTCCATTGGACAAGGCTGTTAAGCGTTTGTTCGCTTCTACGATAATCTGGTTAAAATATGCGGCTTGCACAAATTGTTCAAAAGCAAGCTTTTGCTTCCCGGCAAGTTCTCCGTTAGCAGTTTTGGATAAGTTGCTGACCACTAAATAATCTTTTTCCAACTGATAGCGTTCTGTTTCCGCCTTAGTTATTGCTTTAGCAGTTGTCTCATTGTTCTGAAGTCTTGCGCCAACCCTCTGTATCTTTGTGTCCCAGGTTTCTTTCTCTAGTTTCAACGCGTTCTGCTGCTCTAAAATCACTGCGACATCCTTAGGTTGTTTATCGTTTGTTTCGACGCTGAGCCTCAAAATATCTGTGTTTGTACTTCGACAAGCCTCGCGATAATCTGAAATATTTTTCTTGAGTTCCGCAAGGGTTTGCTCTGCTAACAATGCCACGTGATATGAATTCTCATCGAGGAAGCCAGATGCCTTATATTTTGAAGTATAATCCTCCAAAGCTGTATTTAAGGCTGCGGCAACCCCTTCCATGCGTAGTTCCTGATCGGAAATAAGCGTATTATTGCTGTCTAGTGCACACTTCTTTTCCAGATAAGTACTTTCCATTTTCTGAAGAGCACTCCTTGATTTGTTTAATTTGTCTGCTGTGTAAACGATGGTTTGTTTGGCCTTTTCTATCGACGAATATTCCAATACAGCTTGTAGTGTATCAATTTCACTTTTTCTAGCACTGAGTGTCACTTCGTGGTTGCCCTTCTGCGCTGCTTGCTGGGTGTAAGTATCCTCTATATTCTGAAGAGTTGCCTCAGCCTGGTACAGTTGCTCCAAACACTTTTCTTTTCTCGTGCACTGACCTTTCAGAGTAAGCCTTGCTGCAGTTTGACCCTGCTTACTCACTATGATTTTCGCAAGCTCATTTTGTACAAATAACTCCAGATTCAACAAGCTATTCGAGATATCACGTTCGAATACATCCTGCGCAGTTTGAAATAAATGTGCTTCGGAAGTCTCTATCTGTATTTTTTTGCTACTCGCCCTCTCGCTTGCCTGATGCATTGTCAGCTGGTTGCGCTCCCGCTGTGCATTCAAACGTTTAAGATCTGCCTCACTTGGCGCATCTGCTGTAAACTTAGCTTTCTGTGGGTGCTCGGTGGCACCGCAAACCGGGCAAGGCAATCCAGCCTCTAGGTTTTCTGCCAAAATGCCGGCCTGCTCTCGAAAAAAAGCAATTTCTTTACTAATGTATTCGTCATTTGCTTCGTTATATATTTTGTTCGCAGAAAGGTAAGTACTTTGAAGCTTGCCATACTCCAAGTGCAACTTTTTAACAGATGTGATGTGACCTGCTATACCATTTATACGAGTCTCAAGAGCACCTAAATTCAAGAGCCTATTTTCACATTCTAGGAGACCTGTTTCCACGTCACTCAGCCCATCGCGCTCCATGGTTAACTGTTCCTTACTATTTGAGAGAGTTTCTTTTTGTGTTTTCAACGTGGCGAGTAAATTTTCGAGAATTTGCAATGCTTTCGTCTGCTTTTCCTTATCCAGCTTGAGTTTTTCTACTTTGTCATATTGCGGCAAGTCATGGGTGAGTCTTAAAATATCACTTGCCAACTTCTCCCGTATGGGCTCTTGTTGCTGTTCAGTGATCAAGGCATTATGAAGTTCTTCCACCCTAGGCGTTTCAAGGGCAATAGAAATTCTAAGCTTTTGCATACTGCTTATTAATTGGTCGTACGCTTTATTTTCTCGTAAAAAACTATCTTCAAGCGGCTTAACGCCATGCAGTGCTTTTTCAGCCGCCAAAGCGGTCGCTTCATTTCTTTTCATATCATCTGCTTGTTGTAATAGTTTTTCAAACAATTTTTGGGCAGTCTCCAGCCCCACAAAGGATTTATTGATATACTCCGCTTCTTTAAGTTCGGAAGTCTTGTCCATAATTGAATTTCCTAATCCCTCAGATTGTTTCTTAGCCTGATCGTGACTTATTTTATCGTCTACAATCATCGCGTTCAATAACACAGTAATTCGTTCCGTTCCATGAATACTACATTTAGACATTAACTCGGAAATTTGCAGATAGTTTTCCTGATCTTCATCACATAGAATACCCTCCACGTATTGTAAAATGCTGCGTATGCTTTCATCACAGAGCATTTTCAAGTCTCTCTCTCGTCTTTTTAATGCATCCTGAATTGTCATATAAATATCAGTATTAAATACTTTACGAAAAATCGAGGCGCGTTCATTGCTTTCAGCAAGTAACAACTTTAGAAACTCCCCTTGGGCAATCATAGCAATTTGCTTAAATTGCTTATAATCAAGCCCTAGTAACTCTACTATTTTATCAGTAACCTTATTGTTCCCTGTGACTACATCACCACCGGGTAGGACAAGCGTTGCATCTGCAGTTTGGTTTGTGAAACCTGTTCCACTTTTCTTGGGGCGCTCGTATTTAGGATTACGGGTCAATTGGTAGTCTTGTCCCTTATGTGAGAATACCAATTCAACATAGGTTTTGGTATCTGAGCTAGCGAAGTCACTTCTGAGTGTATCGACTGTGCGCACAGAGCCACTTGCTCCATCGAAAAGAGCAAAAGCTATAGCATCAAATATTGTTGTCTTACCAGCTCCTGTGTCTCCGGTAATCAAGAACAACCCATTGTTCCCTAGCTGATGAAGAGGAAGTTCGACTTTTCCGGCGTAGGGACCAAAGGCGCACATTACCACTTTTAACGGTTTCACTTCCCAACACCTCCAATCTGCACTAAAACCTCTTGTATAATATGACACTGTTCCTGTGTCATATCTAGGTTGTTTTGCTTAGAATAAAATTCCTCGAACAATTCAAGGGGGCTTTTACGTGCAACATCTCCAGACGCTGCAGTTTTAGAATTACTATTCTGCCTGCTACGAACGTTTTCAAAGTCAATTCTCATCATGTTTGGATACACTTGGCGCAATTGTCCAATAGCGTCATAAACTTCATCCTCATCTGTTAAGATAGCACGGATATAATCATGTGAAATTTCAGGCAAGGTGGCTCCAACACGTACCAATTCTTCCAGAGGCCCCTTAATCTCCCGCATATCACGCAATGCTGTTAGGGTGACCGTTTGAATAACTGGTATACCTTTTTGAACTAATTCTAGTATCGTCACCGATTTATGTTGTCGGGCCTCTGAAAAAGAGTACTTGAGAGGTGAACCGGCATAGCGAATCATTTCACCCCCAATGGACTGAGGGCCATGCAAATGGCCAAGTGCTACATAATCGAACGTTTGGAACACAGAGGCATCAATGTTGTCCAAACCACCTATCGCCATGGTCTCTGAATCCGAACGCTCAGGTTGTCTACTACCACTCGTGATAAACTGATGAGCTACCAAGATGTTTCGTTCCTTCTCGTCAATCTGGGAACCATCAATGACTACTTTGACGGCCTCCTCATAGGATTGGATGTCCTTATCCGAATAATACTGACTGACCATCGCAGGCTTAACAAAAGGCAAAAGATAAATATTCACTAAACCAAACTCATCTTCAATCACAATTTTCTTTAGTTTACCGTCAAAAGTCCCTGCAATATGCACACCATTCTTTTCCATAATACGACTACCAAAATTCAAACGTTCAGCCGAATCATGGTTGCCGCTAACGATGAACAACTGCACCTTGCGAGATACAAGTTTCGTCAAAAACTCATCGAGCACTTCCACGGCCTCTCCCGTAGGAACGCTTTTATCATAAATATCTCCTGCCATAAGAACACCTAAAGGCTTGACTTCATCTACTATTCTTAAAATTTCTTTCAATATATACTTTTGATCCTCTAACATGCTAAACTCGTTTATTCGTTTCCCAATATGTAAATCAGCAATATGCAATAGTTTCATAGGGCCTCCTTTTGTGTAAATAGCAAAAATTCATATGGCCTACTCATATATTAACACAATCTCCAGTTCTGGTAATAAGAAATTAATTCAAAAGGAAAAATCCCCTATCGCAGATCACGAACAGAGGACACTTATCCATTAAATCTTTCATAATCACTTTTCATCCTATAATGTAAAGTAGACACAAAACAGTGCCCGTAAATTAATTTCAATACTAATATCCACTCTCTACGAACACATATATACTAAAATATTATGTTTGTTTTCCATGATTACTAATTTTAATACCACAATTCAAAAAAGGACTCCAAAAAACTTGGAATCCTTAAATGATCTCATTACTAGTTCAAAAGCTGTGCTTTAAGGCATATGAAAGAAAATAACAAGTCAAAGATGCCATGGATATTTTGCGTCAGACAAGGAGGTACGTCTCCAGAGGTCAGTTGACAGGGGCTAGAGATCAGAAAGGAATACCCCAATCTGATACCATCCGGTTTCTGACCTCTGACTTCTGGGTTTAGGTGAACCTGCCGACGCAGTATGACACGAAATAGACTGGCATACTGACTAGTTATTTTTTTGAATGTGCTTAAGATGTATATTATAGAAGAAACCTTCCCAAGCCAAAAGGCTAGGAAGGTTTCTATGCTTAACAATTTACCAGTTACTACGTGTGCGGGGTTGAAAGCACTCGCGGCAATATACTGGTTTGTCGCCAGATGGTTGAAAAGGAACAGTAGTTTCTTTTCCACAAGTAGCGCAAACAGCTGGGAACATTTCGCGTTCTTGACGCTGATATCCTCCACCGCCATCGTTTCTGTTTTGTGCCTTTTTAGCTGCACGACACTCAGGGCAACGTCCAGGTTCGTTAGTGAATCCTTTTTCAGCATAAAACTCTTGTTCAGATGCTGAAAATTCGAAATCCCGTCCACAGTCTCTGCAATTCAAAATTTTGTCATTAAACATTATAAAAAAACCTCCATTTAATATATTACCCGCGCAACATGGCAAGTTCACAACTTCCTGAAGCCTTAGGCAATAAAGAAGGTTTGCTTCATCCACTAGTTTTAACGAGCTTTAATATAAGTATATCCGGAAAAATGATACATGTCAAATTTAACTCAAAATAAGATAGTAAGTGGGTGAAGTCTTAAGCTTGCAAAAATTTGCTCCGGATTCTTAATTTATTGTCCACTCATTTTTGATAGTCTTTGACTGGCATACTTTGCAGGAGAAATAACTGGGTCCATTGGCCGCTTTTGTTTCCTTTGCAGTAGTACAAAAAGAGAAGTAGCTAGCGTTGAGATAACCGCAGTATTTACTAATCTCTTCTTCATTTAAACCCTCCATCCACTAAACTGATCTATGATTATTCACGCTCTATCCTCAGATTACTTAACCTAAGAGTTTTAGCTTACCATTCCCATCACTCTAAATTTATCAGCAAGAAGTGCTATGAATTCCGAGTTCGTAGGCTTTTGGCGATCAATATTCATAGAATATCCAAAAATCCTTTTTAGCGTATCTGTATTGCCTCGCTCCCAAGCTAACTCTATAGCATGACGGATTCCACGTTCCACCCTACTCGGTGCAGTATCAAACTTCTTCGCAATGTCAGGATAAAGTTCTTTGGTTACCGCTCCCAACAATGAGACATCCTCCACTACCATTAAAATTGCTTCTCGAATGTATTGGTACCCTTTAACATGAGCAGGAATCCCAATCTGGTGCATCACCGTGGTCACTTCTGACACTAGATTGTGCTCACTTTTTACAGTTGGTATTGGAGAGGCTGAATAAGAAAACTGAGGCTGAGCGGACGGTGTATCCTGCGTTAAAGAACGAATGCGTTTGCTGAGAATATCCAGGTCGAATGGTTTTAGAATAAAGTAGTCAACTCCTAGTGTCATCGCTTGATGCGTGAGTGATTCTTGTCCAAAAGCCGTTAGCATAATAATCTTTGGTCTCTTCATGGATGTTCGTGCATTAATACGTTCCAGTACGCCTAATCCATCCAAATTCGGCATCACTAAGTCAAGGATAATCAAATCCGGTTCCTGAGTCTGAATGAGCTCCATGGCTTCTAAACCGTTATATGCAACGCCCACTATGCTTAGATCTTCTTGACTTTGAAGATAATTCTGTAGCATTTGACATAAATCACGGTTGTCATCTGCTACAATAATGTTTATACCCTTACCCATTCGCCATCATCCCGCCTTATCAGTAAGTATTCCGGCTCACAGTTTATCCTTTCAAATCGATTGCTGCCGGTATGGTAATTATACCCTACTGACTCTGTCGAAATCGTAAATAAATAGGGTTACTTCAAAAATTAATGATTTTTTTGTGGAAGCCTGTCCTCAAAGGTGTTCCGGATATTATTGGAAATATTTTTATCGAAAGTTTCCAATAATAGTTGTTAATATAAAGTGAAAAACAAAGAATTCAAGTGAATCGAAGTAGCCTTCTTACATATTACTATGCCTTGCTGTTAATTTCCTTTCCCAAGTAATGGAGGGTAAGTTATAATTATATAGAATTTACTAAACGCGTCTCTAGGCTGAAACATACAAGGCAAGGTGGTACACACATGAAAATAGTTACAATGGGAGATTCGACTACACAGGGGTATCCTTTCACAACGCAGGAGTCTTGGGTGGAATATTTAGCCCAAGGATTAAAATGCCAAGTAATAAACCAAGGAGTATGTGGGGATTTCACGAGTGGTATGAGTGAACGGTTCCAACGAGATGTACTTGACCACGCTCCCAGCCATGCCATCATTCTTGGAGGCGCAAATGACGCTTACGAAAAAATTAATCTAGAAAGTGTTTGCTCCAATTTTATTACCATGGTGGGATTGTGTAAGGAACACGATATTTCCCCTATTCTGGGGTTACCTACACCGTCTTTATTACCTGAAGAAGAACAATTACTGACGAAATATAGGAGATGGATAAAAAGCTATACGAATGAAAAAGGTATTTTACTTATTGATTTTTACTCCGCATTCTCAAACCGCATTTCCGCAGGTCAGCGTTATCAACTTTTTGTTGATGAAGTCCATCCGAGTATCGAGGGGTATAAATTAATGGGAGAAGTGGCGATCCAATCCTTGAGAAGCCTAATGTATTGAGATTAAGAAACAAGGCCTAAAGCAGTTATGCTTAAGGCCTTGTTTCTTATTGTTGCTGAGTTTTCCCACTGCTAAACCGAAGCTTGCTTTTTTCTTTGTAGCTTAACCGCACTTGGAGTAGCCACAGTGCGTACAAACAACACAACCACTTTCATGGTTGATAGGCATACCACACTCTGGGCAAGCATTTTCTGTAGCAACGCCTGTTCTGACTATTTTTCCAGTTACCTTTTCTCTAGATGGTTTCTCTCGTCCAAAAATTCTAGCTTTTACAGCAGCTGGAGCTGTTTCCTTCGTTCCTATTGGCATACCATCAAAATTAAAACCAATTTCAAAATATTTCTTAATCACGCTGGCAATGGCGTCCGGGCAGGATGTGACGTTGACCCCTTCACGCCGCATACAAGCTGGACAACGAATACCCTTGATTTGTTCAGTGATTGTATCAACAGACAAGCCGGACCGCAGCGCAATGGAGATCAAACGGGCTGTAGCCTCAGATTGTGAAGAACATCCTCCTGCTCGCCCGGTATTCGTGAAAACTTCACAAATTCCTTTTTCATCCGCATTGACACTGACGTAAAGGTTTCCGCACCCAATTTTTATTTTTTCTGTAACCCCTATAGTGGTAGTCGGTCTCGCACGCGGAACGACTGTATTAACTTCAGGAATGAACGGTGTTTTGGGAGGTATAACGTGACCGGATGCTAGTTGCTCTTCAGCTTTCTTTTCGGCCTGCACGGGTTCTACTATGGTTCCTATGGAAAGTACCTGTTCTTCTCGACTTCCATCCCGGTAGACAGTTAATCCTTTGCAGTTCAGTTCATCAGCTAAGCGATAGGCCTCTGCAATATCTTCAAGTGTCGCAGAGTTAGCAAAATTAATAGTTTTTGATACCGCGTTATCAGTATATTTCTGAAAAGCCGCCTGAATCCGGATGTGCCATTCAGGCGCGATCTCTTGTGCTGTGGTAAAGACTTCCTGAACCCAGTTCGGGACTTCCTGCAAGCCAAGGACGGTTCCCATTTCTGCAATCTTCTGCATTAATTCTGGGGAATAGAAACCATATTCTTTGGCAAACGATTCAAAGAGTGGATTGACCTCGACTAAGGCTGTCCCATCCATCACTGTTTTGGTATAGGCAACCGCAAAAAGAGGTTCTACTCCGCTGGAGGCTGCGCAAATCATGGATATAGTTCCAGTTGGAGCAATCGTCGTCAAGGTGGCATTGCGCAGTTTCATAACTCCGTCATAGATGGAGCCTTCATAATTCGGGAAGGTTCCTCGTTCTTCAGCCAGGCGTTGGGATTCAATACGGGCTTCCGTCTGAATAAATTTCATAACTTTTTCGGCATATTCAACCGCTTCTTCCGTGGCATACGAAGTTTGAAGCAAAATGAGCATATCGGCAAAGCCCATCACGCCAAGACCAATTTTTCGGTTCCCTTTAACAACCTCATCAATGATTGGCAGTGGATACTGATTCACATCAATCACGTTGTCCAGGAAACGAACAGCCAAGCGGATCACCTGACTCAAACGCTCCCAGTTAATAACCATTTTCCCGTTCTTCTCGATCACCATCAACTTAAGATTGATGGAACCCAGGTTGCACGCCTCATTTGGCAAAAGCGGTTGCTCACCGCAGTTATGCACATAGATCCCATTAGCATCAAAGGCATTTACCTCCGGAACTTGAACATCATACACCTCAAATTCTCCCGATGGAAGACATTCTGTCACACTAGCCAGAAAACGTTCACGATTTAAAGAACGTTGATACCCTTCTAACCGGTCTTTAAGGGTTTGCGTCTTTTTCTGGTTGCTAAAACCAATAACTTCTGCATAGATAGCTAAATTATCTTGGGATATGCAAAGCTCGTGTCCTGGCTTAACTTCATAGTCCGAGTGACCGCCCTTGCCATCAGGCATAGATTTACACCCTGAAGGTTTACGATTCATATAAATGGTAGAAGCCATTCCTAACCGATGCAACATCCGCTGAACTATATGAAGCCCTACGTGATCATTTTGCCATAATCTAACGGAAACGCCCTTCTCCTGAGACCCTACTACGGTTCCATCGGTATCAAATAGACCTCTTATGAGTCCTCTATGGAAGTCAGCGCTTGTTTTTTCCAGTTCCTCCGTGAGCCTTTTCTCCGTTGGGTAAATCCCATACTCGCCCGCTAAATCGCGTAAGGCCGCTAACTTCATCCGATGTTCGTTTCTCTCGCTGATAACCTTCTGGAAGCCTTTAAAATCACTACGGTGTTTCAAGACAGAAGCAGCCTTCTCTGCTGCTGTAATCATGGACTGCGCTTCCTCATTGTCTCCCCAAACGGAGATGATCCCTCCATCTTCTTTTAACGTCCCATCTCCTAAAAGTAGCCCTAAAAGAAATCCCTCTTCAAAACTCCCCTTACCGGACCAATTTAGCCCCCTATTATTAGAAAGAATAAGTTGGTCCCCCTGGATCAGCTCACCAGCAGGTTTCCACGTCTCAATAATCTGCTCTCTATTCACCTGTTCCGCAACTCGGACAAGGTGATCTTTTGTCACTTTAAGCTCATAACCCCGGTCTGTTTGGATGTTTATCACTGACTTAATCCCGGTCGAAAAGAACCCTTCTGGACTCGTTCGATGATACTCTCCATTTAAAACTAGGTTTAACTCTTGACCTAAAACCGTTTTAACTTGTGCAGGTCCATGGTCTGTTAGTATCCAAGTATCTCCAGTTACACAAGGATTTGTGGCTTCAATCTCACCTTGCAGAGGTGTAGGATTCGCTTCATTCAATCGATCGAGAAACACTATTCCAGGTTCGCCATTCTGCCACGCATGTTCAACGATCTTATTGAAAATCTCCGGAGCGGATAATTGTCCTGCGGGAAGGCCCGTATGAGGGTCAATAAGATCATAGGGACGTCCTTCACGGACAGCGAGCATGAAGTCTTCCGTGATCCCAACGGATATATTAAAGTTTGTAATTTCTTTATTATCTTCTTTACATTGAATGAAATCAATAATATCCGGATGATCTACACGAAGAATCCCCATGTTAGCTCCCCGCCGAGTTCCGCCTTGCTTAACTGCTTCCGTGGCAGAATTAAAAACCTTCATAAAGGAAATTGGGCCAGAGGCCACTCCACCAGTGGAACGAACCATGCTATTTTTAGGACGCAAGCGAGAAAAGCTAAACCCAGTTCCTCCACCAGATTTATGAATTATCGCAGCATTTTTTATTGCATCAAAAATCTGTTCCATGCTGTCTTCAATCGGTAAGACAAAGCAAGCACTCAATTGTCCGAGATCCCTACCGGCATTCATAAGCGTCGGCGAATTTGGCATAAATTCAAGGTTTGCCATCATGTTATAGAATTCTTTAGCCAGGACCCCAGTTTCTTTTTTGCCTTTGCCGTATTTATCCTCTTCAATTTCTGCAATCACACAGGCTACTCGATAAAGCATGTCTTCCGCAGTTTCAATTACTTGTCCGTTCGCTTGTTTTAAATACCTTTTTGCCAACACTACACGTGCATTTGGCGTAAGATTTGCCTTTGACCATGTTTTTGGTGCTTGTCCTTCGAAACTCAACGCGAATCCCCAACTTTCCTTCATAACTATTTAGACTAGTTGCTCTTCTTTATAGTTCCCCGCTTTTCGATAAGCTCATGTAACTCTTCCATAAAACGTTGTATGTCTCTAAACTGACGATAAACAGAAGCAAAACGTATGTAAGCTACTTCGTCCAATCCAAACAGCTGTTCCAGCACTGCTTCTCCCACTTGAGCACTCGTTACCTCACGCTCATGGCTGTTACGCAGAATTTTTTCTATAGCGTAAGCTGCATCCTCGATTTGTTCAGTAGAAATTGGCCTTTTTTCGCAAGCCCTTAACATACCTGCCATCATTTTGGGACGGGAATATTCCTCACGCCGTCCTTCTTTTTTCACAACGACGAGCGGAGAGTCCTCGAATTTTTCAAAGGTGGTAAACCGGCGCAAACATCGTTCACATTCCCTGCGCCTCCGGACTGCGGTCCCTTCTTCAACCTGACGTGAGTCCTGAACTTTTGTATCCTCGTTTCCACAGAATGGGCAATGCACAGCCTCACCCCCAACATCTAGTATGTTTCATATTTAATCACACTAGATGTTGTGTGTCAAACCCTTTTTTGGTCTTTTATAACGCCTTTCCTTCTCTCCCTCGTGTTTTTTTATCCACTTGCTCTTTCTTCCTTATTTTTAGAAAAATTAGATAGTATTCATTTCGTGAAAAGGGCAGAATAACATAACGCTCATAATCATCATCTACCTTGGTTATTAGAAAGGAAGTGACATAACCTTGAAGAAGAAATTACCTTCTGAAAAAAATCCCAATCCTAACACCCAACCAACCCCCCACAATGATCAACCGAGCATGGATTCTCGAGATGGCCATGGCCTTTCGAGTGAGGAAGCCCTACGCTCTAAAAAGTAAGTTGATCATTAGTGAATAAGAGATAGGCATCTATCTGAGTGACATGAGATAGATGCCTCCTCTTTACTTACAGTGCACTTCAGCTATGTTCCATAGCAAAACCGTAATAAATATATGAATTTACACAACTATCTGTAGAAAGAAAGAAACAGGAGGTGGATCATGTTCAATCGACTCATTACTAAAACGAAACAAGAAAAAGCTAGTCGCCCCACTAACACTACTCCTCCATCCTCCATCCTCCATCCTCCATCCTCCAATACTTTACCTGCACTTTCTAAAGATTTAAACTAGAATTTAATGGCTATTAAGGGTATCTTTAATAATGCCGATCACCTCATTATTCGAGAATTCAAAATTGGGCTAGAACTACAAATTATTGCTTTTGCCGTTATGATCGTCGGTTTGATCAATGAAGAATCCGTGAATGAAAACTTAATTAAACCGCTTAGGCATATGAAAGAAAATAGCAAGTCAAAGATGCCAAGGATATTTTTCGTCAGACAAGGAGACGCGTCTCCAGAGGTCAGTTGACAGGGGCCAGAGATCAGAGATCAGAAAGGAATACCCCAATCTGATACCATCCGGTTTCTGACCTCTGACTTCTGGGTTTAGGTGAACATGCCGACGCGGTATGGCGCGAAATAGACCGGCATACTGACTGTTTATTTTCTTGAATGTGCCTTAAGTCGAAGAAGGAGTGTAAAGAATTTTTCGTCGTAATTGGGCTGTTTAGTATAGGGTTTATTCTAAATTTCCTGCTTATCATCAGTGCTAAATTACCTGATCCTAACAAGTTAATCATTGCTCTTTTCAAGGCCCTCGTAAATTAAATAATGTGGCAGAGGAGTTAAGACAATAGTGAATAAAAAGAGAGCCCATGTCCGGGCCCCCTTAAAACACAAATCTCTAATCCATTAGCTTACAGCTACTTCTTCTTGAGAACCAACCAAAACACCGCGGGTTTTTTCTTGTCTCTTCGATTTCTCTCGCTCCTCTTCCACCAGAAAACGCCGCAGAACCTTACCGACGGCCGTTTTAGGCAATCCTTCACGGAACTCAAGTTTCTTCGGGATTTTAAAAGCTGCAAGCTTACCCTGACAAAAAGCTAAGATCTCATTTTCTGTCACAGTCATTTCATCTTTAAGCACAACATATGCTTTCACCATTTCTCCCCAATAGGCGTCCTGTATTCCCGCACACACTGCTTCTCTCACTGCCGGATGTGTATAGAGCACTTCTTCAACATCACGCGGATAGACATTGTATCCGCCACTGATGATCATATCCTTCTTCCTGTCAACAATATAGAAAAACCCGTCTTCATCCATATGGGCAATATCCCCCGTGTAAAGCCATCCTTCCTTCAATACAGCCTCGGTCTCTTCGGGTTTTTGCCAATATGAAAGCATGACCTGATCCCCTTTGAGCACCAATTCGCCGATCTCTCCTGGTGGCAGTTCCCTTTGACCCGTCTCCAAGTCCATAATTTTAGCATCCGTATTGGGGCCAGGGATTCCGATAGATCCTACTCGGGCATGGAATATGGGATTTAAGTGGGTAGCTGGTGATGATTCTGATAAGCCGTAAGCCTCCACCAACCTTCCGCCTGTCAGTTCACCAAAGCGGATGGCCACTTCCTTGGGTAGCGGGGCTGATCCACTTAAACAGCACCTTATAGACGAGACATTGTATTCCTTAATTCGAGGGTGATTAATAACCGCGACGTACATGGTCGGGGCACCGGGAAAGAAGGTTGGTCCGTAATCATTGATGTGTTGGAGCACTGCATCAATATCAAACTTAGGCAGAATAATCATAGCCCCACCAGAAATCATTGCAAAATTCATACAAGCCGTCAAAGCGTATATATGAAATAGAGGTAATACAGTAAGAACTCTTTCCTCTCCCTCGCGACCCACTATCCATTCCCACGCCTGCATTGCATTGGCCACGAGGTTACGGTGGGTTAGCATAACCCCTTTGGCAGTCCCGGTTGTCCCGCCTGTATACTGTAAAACAGCCAACTCGTCTGACCGCGAATTAATCGGAGCAGATTCCACTTGATCTAAGTTAGCATCCGCTAAACTTTCCTCGAGATCCATAAACACAGGGTTATCTGCTAAGCCCAAACCAGTTAAGCCCGAAAACATGCTTAACCAGTCTAAGGCTACCAATTTCAGTCCCACATCAGCTAGAAGCGGTGCAATTCTAGGCATCAGTTGAGGAATAGAAACTATTCCCATAGCCCCTGAATCCAGTAATAGCGCTCTCAATTCACTCTCAACATAGAGAGTATTAGTCTGCACCACTACTCCCCCTGCCCTTTGGATCGCGAAGAACGAAATGACCCAATTAGCGCTATTGGGCATAAAGATGGAGATACGATCCCCTTTTTTGACCCCTCTCTGTACCAATCCTTTCGCCATACGCTCAATGAGAACATTCATTTCACGGTACGTTGTTGTCTTACCAGCGAAAATCAAAGCCGAATTATCCGGGAATTTCTGTCTAGTTTTATCAAGCATTTCCAATAGTGTTAATTCCGGAATCTCAAGTTTCATTCTGACACCTGGCTCGTAAAATTTAAACCATGGTCTCTCAGCACTTGCTTCTTCCATCGTTATCATCCTCCAATTCTTTGAATGAACATTCATTTACTTCACAGTTTAGCACAATCTAGTGCTATATTACACACATATTTGTAATGTTCTTTATATTTAAACTATTCAGCTACTTTATAATTAATTCTCTATCCCTATTTCTTTATTGAATAAAAGGTTATTACAGTATAACTAAACACAGAAAAGGCTACCTCTGAAGATAGCCTTTTCTGTGTTACCTTGCGATGACCTACTTTCCAGGGAATTGTGTCGTACTCTAACACAAAGGAAAACGATTCTGACAATTGTGCGCCATTCTATAGCAACAGGTTCTACCTATAACCCAATGAATCTGTTCCTAGCTCTCACCCGTAACGTTTGGGAATCAGCTGACTGATGTTAATGGGTAAGCCTACACTTATGATGCTAACGGCAATCTAACTGGGAACGGGGCTAAGACCGCCTAACTCAAGTGAAGAATTCCTGGCGGCACCTCATTGGTTACGTACACTAATGACTACACTGGTAAGCGTACTGGCATAGTTTTTATGGTTTTTACGCCATTATGTTGGTCCGCCCCCTTCTTTAGGAATATTAAGATGAAATATAGTAGTATTCATTTGAAAAAATGGCAGAATAGAAAATGAAACCCCTGTTAATCTGTTTATTTACCATTTAACGTTTTTTATTAGAAAGGAAGCGAGTAATCTTGAAAAAGAAAATGTCACCTGAGAAAAATCCTAATCCTAACACCAAATCAATGCCCTTCAGCCCTCAAGATCAATCGAGCATGGATTCGCGAGATGGCCACGGCCTTACAAAAGACGAAGCCTTGCGCTCAAAGAAGTAATTGTTAAAGTAGATATCAACACAGAGAAGTACTACCTCGTAAGAGATAGTACTTCTCGCTTGTTACCTGGCGATGACCTACTTTCCCAGGGGCTTGCGCCCCAAGTATCATCGGCCCTGGAGGTCTTAACTTCCGTGTTCGAGATGGGAACGGGTGGAACCCCTCCGGCATGATCACCAGATCGTGGTTCGA
>DASRMA010000170.1:0-10739 GCA_035648155.1 Desulfosporosinus sp. | reverse complement strand
TGAAGCTACGCCAGTGGCATAGAAAAGATATCTCCCAATAAACAGACCAATGACCAGCGCTCCAGAAGCGACGTAAAGAATGTTCGCTTTGCCGGCTAATTTAGCGCTACCTGAAATCACAATCAAGAATACACCACCAAGGACTAGGAGCCAATGAATAATGTAAGCCGCTCCGTAATCACCTGACATCAGCGCTGCACTTTGCTGTGCTGCACCAGAGGTCGCCCCTAAACTTGCCATGAAGCTCGGAACTAAAGCCATCTGTACCAATATAACAGCAAGTATAATAAGGTCTATTCTGAGCACCTTTTCCGTTATAGCTTTTCTTGTAACTAATAAATAGACTAATGCGCCCAAGATGAGGGTTGCTGCATAGAAATCCACCAGCGTATTCCAGCTTTGCCAAGCCGGAATAATTGTCGTCATATAGACTTTTGCCATTGCATAGACCGCTACCAATCCAACGAAGCTGGTGAGAACGCTCCAGATCGTCTTATTGTTGTTGCTTATAATTGAAGATCTTTCAAAGTAGTAGGCAACAGCTAACAAGACGAAGAAACCGCCACTGAAGAATATTTCTTGGCTCAACGTTGCGCTGAAAAGTTTACTCAAACTTGTAAAGGCCATTAACGGCTTTCCTAGGTGAAAGAGTGAGAAAATAATCCCAAACGTTGTCAAAATCAGTGCTGTCAGAGTCGTCGTTTTTGCATAGGGAGTTTCCTGATTTCTGAGGCGCGCAATGGTGACCCACAGAAAGACCCCCACCGCTGCTTGTACGGCTAACGTGAAAATAATTAAAGGCAAATCATGCATAGTTACACCACCTTTCTATTTAATCGAGTCCTTATGAGGAGTGATGACGACTGACGGGCCAGTAACACTAGAGGGAGGGAGTCCTTTGACATCGGCCAGCGCGCCATATTTAGCCTTAAGCTCATCCATAGGGCCATAATCCAGTGCTCTCATGAAGCATGCTCCCACACAGGCTGGTTGTTTACCTTCTTCTAGTAAGTCGATACAGAAATTGCACTTGCTAGAAATCTTATTGATCAATTGGGGAGCGCCATAAGGGCAGGACCAAACACACATGCCACAGCCAATACATTTTTCTTGGTCTACCAAGACGATTCCGTCTTCGTCACGTTTATGCATAGCGCCAGTCGGACAGTTTGTTGTGCATTTTGGGTTTTCGCAGTGATTGCAGGCCATGGACAGCCAGTATGCATAGACATTACTTCGTATGACGCCGTTTTGTTCTTCACTGCTGCCCCCTGTGAATTCATGAACCTCTCGCCAGTATTCTCCAGATTCTAATCCGTTCTTATCTTTACAGGCAATTTGGCAGGTAAAGCAGCCAATACAGCTTTGTTGATCAATATGAAACCCTAATTGTTTAGCCATTCATGTCACTCCCTACGCGTTTTTGACTTTTTCGATTTGAACCAAATTGGTGTGCTGAGGATTACCCCAGGCCAATGGAGTGTGCTTCCAAGTCGTTAAAGTGTTCGTACACCCTCGGATATCCACGCCATTTTTATCCGGGGTGTACCACGCACCTTGAGGAATACTGCAAACACCGGGGGTAATTCGCGGTGTCACTCTAGCAGGAATCATAACAGTCCCTCGCTCATTGAAGATCTTTACCATGTCGCCATTCATAATGCCCCTATTCTCTGCATCCTTAGTATTGACCCATACTCTCTGAGCTTCTGCTTCTTCAAGCCAAGGAATATTATCAAACGTAGAATGTACCCGACGCTTGGAATGATGTCCGATGCACTGTAATGGGTAGGTGTCCTTTAAGGGATCTTCCGGCCCTTCCCAAGCGGGAATATATTTGGGAACTGCTGGGATTTCCTTAGGATTATTCATATCAAACAATAACTTCGAGAATATCTCGATTTTTCCAGAAGGAGTCTTCAAGGGATTAGCCACTGGGTCTTCTCTAAAGGCTTTATAGGCCACTACTTCTATAGGCTTGGTTTTGTAAATCCCTTTAGTTTTAAATTCTTCGTAGCTTGGGAAGTCCTTATGAGCTGCTTGAGCAACCGTGACAGCTGCTTTTAAGAAATCTTCCTCTGTTTTCCCTTCGGTGAACTTATCTTTTAAACCAAAACGATCTGCCAAATCAGTAAAAATATCATAAGGTGTACGACAGTCATAAAGCGGTTCTACGAGTTTATGGCCAAATACTGCCATCCCAACACTCAGAGAACGACTACAAATATCTTCGGATTCAAACTGAGTTGTTCCGGGTAGGACAATATCGCAATACTGCATACTGGACGTCATGAAGGTATCCATACCGAGGATAAATTCACATTTGCTCGTGTCTTTTAGAAGTTTAGCAGTGCGGCTCGTATCTCCGTGCTGATTTATAAGAGAATTACCTGCATAATTGAAGATGAATTTAATGTCACTACTTAATTTGTCTGCACCCTGCAAACCAGAATTTGCTTTAGTGAATTCTTTTCCACGTTCAATAGCATCTGTAAAGAGATAAAAGGAGATTTTAGTTTTAATGGGGTTTGCCAAAGTGGGGAAGGATCCCATCTTGATTGCAGGACCGGTTTCATACATCCCAGGATTTGATCCCGCGATTCCAACATTACCAGTTAAAGGACCCAGCAAAGCAACCGAAAGAGCCATTGATTCTCCGTAAGCATGCCGTTGCATTCCTCTACCTTGGAGTATGAAACAAGGCTTAGCTCCTCCTATTTCCCTCGCAAGCATGATGATGGTTTCAGTAGGAATACCACAACGCTTAGAAGCCCACTCTGGAGTCTTAGCTACACCATCGCTCTCCCCTAATATATAGCTTTTGTACGAGCTCCCGGCAGGAACTCCATCCGGCATATGCTCTTCATCAAAGCCAACGCAGTAGTTATTGAGAAATTCCTGATCATGTAACCCTTCCGTAATTATTACATAAGCAAGCGATGCAGCTAAAGCACTGTCTGTCGTGGGACGAATTGGAATCCATTGATCCGCAAAGGTCGACGCAGTATCTGTATGGAGAGGATCAATTACGATAATCCTTGTGCCATTTTTCTTGGCCAATTTTAGATAATAAGAGGAATTTAGGCCTCCTACCCGGGTATTTGCTGGGTTGTCCCCAAACATAACAATTAATTTCGCTTTTAGGAACGTTGTAGGAGAACTGCCTCCATAACTTGAGCCGAACATATAGGGAATAGCACTCATATACTGAGCCTGGCTATAATTTCCGTAAAAGCTGAGAAATCCACCGAGCATGTTAAATAATCTTGCAGCCGGTCCTCCAACATAGCTTTGATTGACTACGCCGCCTGATCCAGAAGCATAATTGAAATAGAGGGCCTCATTGCCGTAAGTGCCTATCACTCGTTTCAGTTCGGAAGCAACAGTATCCAAAGCTTCATCCCAAGTGATTTGTTCAAACTTGCCTTCCCCGCGTTCTCCAACGCGCTTAACGGGATACTTCAAGCGGTCTGGGCTATACAAACGTTGACGCTGCGAGCGGCCTTTTGGACAAGCGCGGGCTTGGGGATCCTCCAACGTGTCATCTCCCACGTTATCGGTACTAAAACTTAGGACAACTCCATCTTTTACCCAACCCTTAAGTTGGCACCGACCACCGCAGTTATGCCAGCACATTGATGGTAACTCTTTGGCACCCTCATGCCGATTTCCAGCCTGAGCAAGTGCAGGGGTTGAACCACCAACTTGGCCTGATGGCATGCATCCAACCAGGGACATGGAGCTTCCTACTGCCGCACTCCATTTTAAGAAGGAGCGGCGGCTAATTGTGAAGTCTTTTTTCATTACCATTTTCCAACCTCCATTTGTAATCTATAGGAAAATCCATCAGGCTCTTGAATAGAAGCCAAAACAGAATCTTCTTTCATAGTTTAGAACTTTGATGTCTACTGCAGAAGCTCGAAATCCCATTTTATATAAGCTGAAGCGATACGGGCGATTCCTTGATAATATTCGGTTTGAGCATTACTCATCACAGCTTGAGTGAATTTGGATGCCCATTTTATGAGGTGTTCTCTTAGAAATGCGAGTTGTTCGTCCGCTAGTTGACGCGCCTCCTCATATTGCACCAGCTCAAGGTTCTTACGCTGACGACGGATCAACTCAGCCATAAATTCTAACTCTACCCCGAAATGATCATCAGGTTGTACATTTATTTTCACAAACTCTAAACCATGGCGACGGTAGAACTCCCTCACGTCTAAAGTTATGGCGTCAAATACTAATTTTTCCTCAGTGCGATAAACCGATTCCCACGGTGGCGCTGGAAGTTTATTTGGCCCTACAAACAAAGTGTTAAAGTCTTCTTTAAGTTGAGTTATGATTTCACTTTTGTTGTTTTCTGTTATCTCCCTAGCCCACTGACATAACTGGTTCAGGCCTTGCCGAAAATGTTCAGCTTCGATCTCTAATGGAAACGATTCAAACAGCTTTTCCTCCAAAATGATATTAACTTCGTCCATGCTCGGAGGATTGAGAAATGCCGAGCTCAATATAGAGTAAGTTAACTCCCGTACTTCTAAGAGGGTCACTTGTTGGTTGTTGTCAGTTATCACTTGCATATCCTCCAGTGTATTTAGTAAAATATCGATTCAAAGTGGACGTAGTTGAGCTAGTACTTTTATTCGCGATTCTTTTCACTATTGCCTTTGTAGAAAGATACAAAAATCACACTGTTATTTTGTACTGGCGATAAATGTGATTAATACCCTACGCTCAAACGATAAAAGTCCTTCCCTGAAATCCAAGGAAAGGACTTTTATCGTTATACTACTTCTAGATATCTAACCTCAAGTCGAAGTTCTTTGGAGAGGTCACATCAAGCCTTAATTCTCGGAGATAACTTCCGTCATCACGCTTTTCCATCACATTATAAGAGATCCCAATCTCAAGATCTAACTTCGCTAGAGACTTTATCTTCTCAACATGAAACTCTAGGAAGTGGTAATCTTCATTAACTATATAATTTTTATTGTGGAGTTTCTTAAAGACTTTGAGGACCTTGGGAATGTCCTCCCCAAACACTTTGGCTGATTTGTAGAAATAGTCTTTCGGTGAGAAGTACAGTGTTTTGGCCACCCGTTGGCCTTGATTTTGTTGGTAAATTTGGGCAGTATGCTTATTTTCTAGTGAACAATATTGTGCACCCAGGGTCAGCCCTTGATCAATGATGAACTCGAGAAGTTGAAGACATTCTACTTCACTGCGGGAGACGGGAAGACCTCCTGCATACCAGTAGTCATAGAGAACCCGGTAGGGGGGATTTTTCACCTTGAACTCATTTTTCTTAAAAATCTCAGTATTGTTAAGGGGAAAACAGAATTCTAAAAGGTTAATGCCAAAAATGCCGATAGAATTCAGTTTTAAGAGTAAGTTTTTCATAGCGTTCAAGGTTCCAGGGATGACAGGCATTTCCACCATAACTCTTGGGATGTAGGCCTTGGCTAAGGCTATCTTTTCAAAGATGTCAAGCTGTAAGGTATGAGGGTCATCAATTTTAATGCTAAAGCGAATCTCGTCAAGGTGGGTTTCCTGAAATTCTCTCAGAACGTCCTCATCAACTAAATCACCGGATGTGTATAAACGAGTATTAACGCGAGGGAATTTAGTCCGTGCATACTGAAAAAAATCGAATGTTTCGGACTTGTGAAGTAAAGGTTCACCGCCCGTTAATGCCAGGTGAGTCAACTTGCCTCCATTGCTATATAGGGAGTCAAGTTCACCACGGTAGTTTCTCTTGTGCTTGGAAAACTGCTCATAGTTATCCTGGTTTTTGTTAAAGCAGAAGTAGCAATCGCGATGACACATCAGAGAAATAAATAAGGTAACGCTGCCCACCCCTTTTTGACAGGCAACACAGGCAGGAGAGAGTTGGTTAACGTAGATACTCTTGCCCTCGTTTCTGAAGAGTGCGCCTTTTGTCTTGAGACGTTCGAGGAGCATTTTTGTTTCTGAAGAAAGGTCCTTGTCTAAGTCAAGCCCTGTTTGATTAACCCAATCATAAAAGCTATCGCCGATTTTTAAATAGATTTGCCCGTAGTCTTTGAGCGCAGGATTCTTTACAGTTGCTAACCGTTTTGCTGACAAATTCATGAGCATTATATAAACCCCTCTCGATGTTGCTGTTATCATTGTTAGGTCAAAGAAAGTTTACTTATAGATTACATTACAGCGTATTTCGATATATTCTCCGTATTTTTCTCAATTCCTTTCGAAATCTGCACAACTCTTTGTGAATAATTTTGTTTATCTATTCGTAAGACTCCCACTTCTATAAGTGGGAGCGTTCTACGTCGCTTCAGTGGGGGTAGAATCCCCTTCTGAAGTTTCGATGTTCAGCGTTAGCTGAACGAGTTCACTCTAATCGAAACAGCCTCTTTAGTCGTTATTGTCTAGTCAATTTTAGATGATAGTAATGGTACACAAAAAAATGGCTGATCTTTGGAGTCTTGTACAAAGGGGAAACGGAGAAACCGACGAATATTTAGAGTAGAAGTCGAAAAGAGGTGGATAAAGTGTCCTTAGACCAAACGATGTTAGAACAAATCCTGCCACTCTTGCAAGTTAGGGTATTCGCTTATGATACACTGAGAAGAACGTTTCTAACCGAACCGACTAAAGATTTACTCCAAACCGTTCGTCAGATAGGTTTCATCGAAGCATTTCCTTTCGCCGACGAAAGTGAATTAATACACGAAGGGGTAGGGAAAGTTTCCAAATATCTCGATAACCAAGATGTCTTAAGCGAAGAAGTCTTCAATCAATTGCATTGGGACTATACGCGTATGTTTATAGGACCGTATGAATTAACGGCTCCTCCCTGGGAATCGGCTTATCTTAATAAGGAACGCCTTTTGTTTCAAGAAGAAACCCTGAACGTACGAAGAGCTTACTTGAAATACGCGTTTCTGCCAAAGGACTATGGGCATGAAGCAGATGATCATTTGGGACTAGAGCTTGATTTCATGTATCAACTCAGTGAATTAGCCAAGACAAAGGTTAACCAGCAAGATGTTATAGGCTTGATGGAAGTCCTTGAAGATCAAAAGGCATTTTTGGAAAATCATTTACTCATGTGGGTACCGGACTTCAGTAAAAACATGTCAGAAAATGCCCAAACTCAATTTTACGAGGATATGGCTATGATCTTAGCAGGATTTTTAGAATTAGATCTTAAAGCGCTCGAAGAGCTTCTAGATATAAACTGTTAAGTGTTTAAAATTTAAGGAGGTGTCTAACGAATGGCGGACCTCATTGGAAAAGCCAAGGACTACATGTTAAGTAGAAGATCGTTTCTACGGATGACGGCTACGTTTACCGCAGGCGCAGTGGCGGCAGTCACACTGCCTGGATGTGGGCTGGCCAAAGTGAACGCGGAGCAAGCGGAGATGTTAGCCAATAAAGAAGGAAAGTGGGTTACTGCTGCCTGTTGGCATAACTGCGGTGGACGGTGCTTAAATAAAGCCTACGTAGTAGAGGGAGTGGTGGTCAGGCAAAAAACGGATGATACACATCCTGACACCCCAGACCATCCTCAACAAAGAGGGTGTGCCCGCGGGCGCTCTCAGCGACAACAGGTGTTTGGACTAGATCGTATAAAGTACCCTATGAAGCGCAAAAACTGGGCACCTGGCGGTGGGAATAAAGAGCTGCGCGGGAAAGACGAATGGGTTCGAATTTCCTGGGATGAGGCCTTGAATATCGTTGCAAGTGAAATTAAACGGGTCCGTGAGAAATACACCAATAACTCCCTGTTTGTCACCGGGGGGAGCGAAATGCCCAGAACTTTAAGTCTTTATGGCGGGTATACCTCACAATGGGGTACAACATCTTGGGGTTCTTGGAGGTATGGTCCTGCTAAGTTTGGCATGGAGGAAGGTTTTTTTGCCCACAGCATCAATGACCGTATCGATTTAAGAAATTCTCAGCTGATTGTGATTTGGGGAGGTAATCCCGCCTGGAGTGCAGGTGGTAATCCCACTTATAATTATTTACAGGCCAAAAAGGCAGGGGCCAAGTTTGTGATTATTGACCCGATCTATACTGATTCTGCTGAACTTCTGGCAGATCAATGGATTCCGATCCGCCCTGCCACAGACCATGTTATGCTCTTAGGTATGGCATATACCTTACTCAAAGAGGATGACCTAATCAAGAATCCTCTGATCGATTGGGACTTTTTAAATCGTTGTACGGTAGGCTTTGATGCCGCTCATATGCCGCCGGGCGCTGACACCAAAGAAAATTTCAAAGACTATGTCCTCGGCACGTATGACAGCATACCGAAGACGCCAGAATGGGCCTCCGCGATTTGTGGTATAGACGCCAACGTCATCCGTACGCTGGCTATAGAAATCGGCAAGACAAAGAGGGTAGCTCTTTTCACAGCTTGGGCAGCAGCGCGAACTAATAATTCTGATTCCTGGCCACAAATGTTCATGACGTTCGGAGCAATGACCGGACATATGGGAGAACCAGGACGGATGACAGGGGTTAGCTGCCACTTTGGGACAGCCAATGGCGGGCCAGGTCTAATCTCAGCAGGGGGTAATGGATTACCGACGATTAAGAACCCTGGGAAAGACAGCATCAATGACAATCAGATGTGGGAAGCGATCTTAACAGGTAAATATACTGCGGGGTATAACCAAGTAAAAGATATAAATATTCAGCTCCTATACCACAGTAGCAGTGCGGTCCTACAAACTCGTTCGGCCACTAATAAAGGAATCGAAGCCCATCGCAAAGTGGAATTTGTCGTATCTAACTCGCATTTCCTTACAACTAACTCAAGATACGCGGATGTGGTTTTGCCCGCAACGACTGAATGGGAGAGAGACGGTGGATTTTCAACGGGTAACCGTGAAATTCTGATTCACTATACAAATGTAACTGAACCCCTGTTCGAGGCGAAGCATGACCAATGGATTGCCACTGAAATAGCTAAGCGTTTAGGTATCAAAGGGGAAGAAGTGTATCCGATTTCCACTAAACAGCAGGTCTTCAATCAGCTCGCAGGTGCTAAAGTCATAAAAGAGGATGGGTCAGGGATGGAGACCCTAGTGACTCTCACCGCTGAGGACATCGCTGCAGAGGGAGCCGTTGGAAAATCACAACAAGGTAGAATTACTTTGAAGGAATTTAGGGACATAGGGATTTATCATGTGGAACGCAAACCTGGTGATAACTACGGATATATTGCCTATGAAAAATTCCGTAAAGATCCCGTGGCTAACCCGCTGAAAACTGCATCGGGTAAGTTGGAAATACACTCTCAAGCCTTTGCGGATTTTATCAAAGAGTATGGATTCACTGAGATTAAACCGATTCCCACGTATAATAAAGCTACTGAAGGATACGAAGATACCTTCAAAGATATTAAGAAAAACGTAAAGGGAGATTATCCACTCCAAGTGATGAATCCTCACTATTCCAGAAGGTCCCACTCCGTTTTTGATAATATTCCCTGGCTTCGAGAATCCTTTCCTAACCCAGTGTTCATCAGCAAAGCAGATGCAGAACAACGGGGCATTAAAACAGGGGACACGGTTCTTATCTCGAGTCGACATGGAAAGACTCTGCGTAATGCAGATGTCACTGAACGGTTAATGCCGGGTGTGGTAGGACTCTTACACGGAGCGTGGGTTGATATTGACGAGAAAACTGGAATTGATCGGGCGGGTGCGGATAACGTTCTCACGGGCCCAATTGCTACAGGGCAAGGAATCGGCGGGTGGAACACGTGTAACTGCCAGGTCGAAAAATTTAGTGGTAAGGGGTTAGAACCCGACGTTGAATTGCCCTTGAGGACAGTATTTTAAGGAAGGAGTGAGCCGTTATGTCCCAATTGGGTTTTCATTATGACATGTCCACTTGCATTGGCTGCCGAGTATGTCAGATTGCATGTAAAGATAAAAATAATTTAAAAGTAGGCACACTCTACCGGCGAGTCTATGATTTGGAAAGCGGAAACTATCCAAATCCTCGAATGAAGCATATATCTTTAGGGTGCAACCATTGTGCAGATCCCAAGTGTGTTAAAAATTGTCCGACTGGCGCTCTAAGTAAGCGTGACAAGGATGGGGTGGTCATACATGACAAGGCTACTTGCATAGGTTGCAAAATGTGCATGTGGTCCTGCCCCTATGGAGCAGTTCAGTACAAAGAAGATGAAGGGAAAGTCGGTAAATGTGATCTCTGCATTGACTTGCTGGATAAAGGAGAAGACCCAGCCTGTGTATCAGCATGTGTGATGAGAGCCCTGCATGTAGGGGAGATCGAAGAACTCCGTAAAAAGTATGGAACGGTGGCAGATGTCAAGGGGATACCTGATTCGGGAATTACTCATCCCTCACTTACGATAACCGTTAAAAAGAAGTAAACTCGTTCAGCTTAAGCTGAACATCAAGGCACACCCACTTAGGAAGTGGGTGTGTATCGGGGATAAAGGCAAGATAAAGGAGGAAAAGAATGTTTGCAGAAGAATGGCCTTTAATGATGTTTACTTTGTTTGCCCAGTTGGCCGTCGGCAGCTTTTTATTTTTAATTCTAATTCGGACAATGCTGAGCCCCAATGACTCTAAGAATCCTATATTCATGAGCATTAGATAATACCGCTCTCGATGTCGGTACTGATTATAATTTTATCTTAAAGAAAGTTTAGGTGAATAATTATTAAGGAGATCAATACAATAGTTGCAAAAATATGTCTAAAATATACG
>DASRMA010000169.1:0-4733 GCA_035648155.1 Desulfosporosinus sp. | reverse complement strand
CTCCACCTTTGTGGAATCTTTGTTATACTTCAAAAGTCCATCATAAATATTACACATTACCTTAGCTGACTCACCGTCGTCGACCAGTGCTGGATCCAGTCCTCTTGGCTCTGCGCCCTGAGCATAGATTAGGGTGTCGCTTGCCTTGGGTGTGGTGTCGTTTGCTGCCTTGGGTGCGCCGCAACCAGTTAAGGTGACGCCAACAAGAGCAACTGCTAAAGCAATAGCAACAATACTTTTCATTTTCTTCACTTTTTTTTCTCCTTTTTGCTTCTAAGTAATTAAAAGACACTCAATTCTTTATTTTATACTATCACTATAGAATTGCTTGTGCAATACTTAATTCACCATATACCGTCTTCATTTCAAAAACCCGCAAAGACTGTTTTATTGTTACTTTGTTTTATGTTACTTTGTTTTATATATTGCCCTGTACATCACGGCAATCTGGGGCCGCTAAAGTAAAAATCATTCTCATGATTACACAGTTAGAAGACAAATCTATATTAATACCTGCTCTGCTTAAAGATCCCAGGCAAAGATTCAAGATTTTGGCTGGAATCTTTATTCTAGACTTCGTTATATTACTTAATAGCTTTCAAGGTTTCTTCTCGGATAAGATCAAGTAACCGTGTCTTAAGACTCAAGAATTCTGAGCTGTTCTTAATACTATAATCGCGAGGTCTAGGCAGGTTCACTGGTATGTTCTCTTTCAAACGTCCTGGTCTAGCCGTCATGACATACACAGAATCTGCCAAGAAGATGGACTCCTCCACATCATGAGTGATAAAGAGAATGGTCTTTTTTGACTCATCCCACGCCTTGAGCAGGATTTCTTGCATAATGCTCCGAGTTTGAGCATCTAGGGCACCAAACGGTTCATCCATTAAGAGTATTTCAGGGTCATTTGCAAGCGCACGAGCAATCGCCACCCGCTGTTTCATTCCACCAGATAATTGAATCGGATAGTGTTTCTCAAAGCCGTTTAAGCCGATAAGCTCAAGATAATGTCGGGCCATTTCTCTACATTGCTTTTGAGAGGTTCCCTTTAGTTTTAATCCAAAAGTAATATTATCTTCCACATTCAACCAAGGATAAAGGGTATAAGACTGGAATACCATGCCTCGATCAGGACCAGGGCCTTTCACCTCATGCCCGTCAAGATACACGTGTCCTGAGCTTGGTTCTTCCAGTCCTGCCACGATCCTTAATATGGTGGATTTTCCACACCCTGAAGGTCCGAGGATTGTGATAAACTCACCTTCTTTTACCTTAAAAGACGTACGATCGAGTGCGACCATTTCGCCGCCCTTGGAATTAAACACTTTGCCCACCTGATCAATGACAAGTTTATGCTCCATTTACACTCCCTCCTTTCTCATCCAAGAGAATGAAGCACGATAGATGACCTTGAACAGAAGGTCAGTAACCAGACCCATCAAGCCAATAATTATGATTCCTACAAAGATCTTATCCGTTCTTAAGAATCTGGAGGACTGCATAATCATATACCCTAACCCACTGGACGCACCGACGATTTCGGCGACGACTAAATACGTCCACGCCCAACCAAAAGTGATCCGCAAAGTATCCACGATACCCGGAAGAGATGCGGGAAGAATCACTTTGCTAAAGATCTGCGCTTTACTTGCTCCCAAAGTATAAGATACCTCGACTAAATCATTTTGGACGTTCTTGGTCACATCCATAACCATTAGGGTTAACTGAAAGAACGTCCCAAAGAAAATTACGCTTATTTTTTCTCCTTCACCTAGACCAATCCACAAAATAAACAGTGGAATAAATGCTGTAGCTGGCATATAGCGGATAAAACCTAGTAAAGGCTCTAAAAATCCCTCCATGATACGGAGTGTTCCCATAACAATGCCTATAGGTACACCGATTAATGCAGCAAGTAAAAAGCCTAGGGTCACTCTTGTGAAACTAATGATAATATCCTTAAAAATGTCCCCTTGAGTAAAGAGATCAATAGCTGTATTAATGACCTTGCCTGGACTCGGAAGGAATAGCGGATTCACCATTCCTGTAAAACTAAGCATTGACCACAACAAAATAAATAATAAGAAGGCCAAGAGGCCCGCAGAAGTATATAAGGCTTTATCAATTTCCTTCTTAGGAGCAAAAATATTTTTCCACATTGCTACTCCCCCTTTCGATTTTTAAGTGCCCATTTGCCCAAGTCATTGCTTTATAAGACATTAGACATGAAGTGAGGAGGCCCTTGCGGGCACTCCTCACTTCATTCCTATAGTCCTTCCACAAACTTGGAATTGATAATACTTTCGGGAGTAATGGCTTTATCGATAAGTTTTTGTTCTACGTAGAAGTCAATATCATCCTTTGTTGCCTGATAAAGGGAACCTTGATTGGTACCAGTTCCAAAATATTTCTTATTGTCCTCTTTATTGAGAAACTTAAGACCTGGCACTGTAGATGTAAACTCTTTTAGGTCGATTTTTAAGCCTTTGGCCATAATTTGATCTGATTCGTCCTTGTTAGCCTTCCAATAGTCCATTGCTTCTGACATTGCAGCTACAAACCCTTGAACCTCATCCGGACGTTTTTCAATCACTTCGTTTCTAAAGCTAATACTATCTAAGATAATCCCAGGTAAATCCTTAGTAGAAACTAACACTTTACCATTGGTACTTGCCCCTTTGGATAGCCAAGGTTCCCAAGTAACTGCTGCATCTATTTTTCCAGCAACAAAAGCAGCTCCAGCGTCCCCAGCTAACATGGGTACCACTTCAACATCCTTCTCCGTTAAACCAGCTTGCTTTAAGACAGTCAGCATCAACAAATGACTTGTGGAACCAACCTCAAAGGCAACCTTCTTCCCTTTTAAGTCGACAGCGGATTTAATTTCTTTCTTGGCAAGGATTCCGTCCCCACCGTAGGAATCATCTAAAATCCATACCACTTGAACTGGAACTCCGGCAGCGGCTAGTGTCACTTGAACATCTTGGGCTGTTGCCATACCATCAACTTTACCGCCGGCTAAAGCTTGCTTACGCTCTGCTAACCCTTCAACAATTGTTAACTCAACCTCCACTCCATGTTTTTTAAAGAATCCTTTCTCTTGTGCAAGGAATAAAGGGCCATAACCGGTCCAGGTTGGCAAAGTAACTTTTAAGGGAGCTTTTTGAGCTGTTGCCGCCCCTTCTTTGGGTTGCTCTTTGGAGGGACTCGTGGCACCACAACCTACTAAACTCAGAATCAGAACCAGTGATAAAACTAGGGTCGCAATCTTCTTCATGGCCTTTTCTCCTTTCATATTGAGGGCTCGTTTACGTTTGGACCATTATTTCTTTGAATGTGCCTTAAGGCTTTAACAAAGGCCAGTACTTCTTCGTGCGTCCCTACGGATACCCGAATGGAGGTATCCAGCCCGTAACCCTTCAAAGTTCTCACAATCACTCCATGCTCGACTAACTTTTCGAATATCACGTTACTGTCAGTTTTGGTATCGAAAAAAACGAAGTTGGCATTACTTTTTAGATATGGGAATCCCAGTGATTCGAAAGCTTCATACATTATCTCTTTACCTTGATCATTGAGCAACTTCGCTTTCTGAAGATGCTCCAGATCATCCAAGCTGGCTAATGCTCCTGCCTGAACCACTGCATTGACATTAAATGGTGGGCGAACATGATTTATAGCATCGATCACTTCCATCGCCCCAATGGCGTATCCAAGTCGCGCACCGGCCAAAGAATGAGCCTTAGAAAAAGTGCGGACCACCAAGAGGAATTTGTGCTCGTTCAAATAATGAACCCCGGATTCAAATTCAGATGAAACAATATATTCGTGGTAGGCCTCGTCAATTACGACGAGAATAGAACCAGGTATTTGGCTTAGAAAGTTCTCGAGCTCTGTTTTCGCAATGATTGTACCGGTTGGATTGTTCGGATTACATAAGAAAATCGCCTTAGTCTTTGATGTTATTCTACTGAGTATATCTTCTAAGTCATATGAGAGATCTTCTTTCATTTCAGAAAAGACTGGCGTAGCCCCCATTAAATTTGCCACTGCAAGGTATTGAATGAAGCTCAGTTTTGGTATGATGACCTCATCCTCTGGCTCCAAAAAAGTTTGGCCAATAAGGATAATCATCTCATCGGCACCATTGGAAAGAATAACCTGCTCTGGACTGACTCCCTCGATCTCAGCGATTTTCTTCATAATCGAGTCCCCTGCGGAACTAGGATAATGGTTCAGATTGTATAGTGAATCAGTCATCGCTTGGATCACTTTAGGCGATGGCCCTAATGGACATTCATTGAACGACAACTTGTAAACTGTTTCCTTCATGAGTACCGCTTTAATCTCTTGGACAGGTAGATCCGCCAGCCCGCACTTATAAGGTGTTAAACTAGGATAAACCTTGCGGACGATGTTGTTTATGTTCATAGGATTCTCTCCTTCTCCCTGCAAGCAATAACTACTTAGACTTCAATAGATGAGCGCCCTAATTTATCTGCACGATGAATCCCATCGATCACCATTTGCGGAGTAACTTCGAACGGCATATTCACCATGTCCTCAATTTTAGCGGTAACATTGCCAAGTATTTCCCATTTTTCTTCGGTAATAAGAGAAGCATTAATCCCCATCTCACCTAAGGTACTGGGTAAATCGACCTGTTTATAGTAATTAATCACTTCAAGGATTTCTTCATCTGAACGACCCTCGATAGCCAATTGGGTTAATAT
>DASRMA010000168.1:0-11630 GCA_035648155.1 Desulfosporosinus sp. | reverse complement strand
TAAGAATCCTATATTCATGAGCATTAGATAATACCGCTCTCGATGTCGGTACTGATTATAATTTTATCTTAAAGAAAGTTTAGGTGAATAATTATTAAGGAGATCAATACAATAGTTGCAAAAATATGTCTAAAATATACGGATTCTAAATTATGAGTTTTGAAGATGGAATTTCCACCCGACATCATAATAAAAAACAAGCATATAATAGTACAAACTCCAGTAATAACTATGGAAACAGATAGTTTATCTACAGGCCAAATGTAATAGCATAGAAAAAATAAGCTATGATAGACTGCAAGCATGAAAATAATCCAACCCAAGAATTTATGAAGAACCAGGAAGATTTTTTGGCCCCTACTACGTAATAAGCTGTTCTCAATAAATTCAAGAAAAGTTGCCTTGAGTACACTTATTAAGAATAAGGCCCCTACTAAGTAAAAGGATAACCCACCTGCTTTTATAGAAAAGCTTATGGTAGTTTGGTTCAGAGGTATGGAAAATATGCCTGTAATAGCTATATACATTATTAGAGTAAGTGTAAGAACTAAAACGATTTTTCTAGAAGACTTTTTAATAAGTTGTGCTATTTCTACCAATTTATAACCTCCGTTAATTTACTTATAGATTACATTACAGCGTATTCCGATATATTCTCCGTGTTTTTCACAATTCCTTTGGAAATCTGCACAACCTTTAGCGAGTATTTTTGTCTATTCTAATCTGAAACAACCTCTATCGTCACTATTGCTTAGCCGATTTTCGATGAAAGGTACACAAAGATATTGGCTGATCTTTGGAGTGCTGTACAAAGGGGAAAAAGGAGAAATCGACGAACATTATAGTATTATAGTATTGAGTCGAAAAAAGGTGTGGCTAAGGGAAACTGTATAATACGCTGAAGTGAACGCCTAGGATTACAATAATTTGTGGGTGTTTTTTTGCATAAAGCAGTAACCAGAACAGATTCGTATTGAAAGGAGTTGATAAAATGTCCTCAGATCAAACGACGTTAGAACAAATCCTGCCGCTCTTGCAAGTTAGGGGATTCGCTTATGATACGCTGAGAAGAACGTTTCTAACCGAACCGACTCAAGATCTACTCCAAACCGTTAGTCAGGTAGGTTTCATCGAAGCATTTCCTTTCGCCGACGAAAGTGCATTAATACACGAAGGGGTAGGAAAAATTTCCAAATATCTCGATAACCAAGATGTCTTAAGCGAAGAAGTCTTCAATCAATTGCATTGGGACTATACGCGTATGTTTATAGGACCGTATGAGTTAAAGGCTCCTCCCTGGGAATCGGCTTATCTTAATAAGGAGCACCTTTTGTTTCAAGAAGAAACCCTGAACGTAAGAAGGGCTTACTTGAAATACGCGTTTCTGCCAAAGGACTATGGGCATGAAGCAGATGATCATCTGGGACTGGAGCTTGATTTCATGTATCAACTCAGTGAATTAGCCAAGACAAAGGTTAACCAGCAAGATGTTATCGGCTTGATCGAAGTCCTTGAAGATCAAAAGGCATTTTTGGAAAATCATCTACTCATGTGGGTACCAGACTTCAGTAAAAACATGGCAGAGAATGCCCAAACTCAATTCTACGAGGGTATGGCTATGATTTTAGCTGGATTTTTGGAACTAGATCTTAAAGCGCTAGGAGAGCTTCTAGATATAACTATTAAATGTTCAAAACTTAGGGAGGTGTCTAACGAATGGCGGACCTCATAGGAAAAGCCAAGGACTACATGTTAAGTAGAAGATCATTTCTACGGATGACGGCTACATTTACTGCAGGCGCGGCGGCGGCAGTCACTCTGCCTGGATGTGGGCTAGCCAAAGTGAGCGCAGAAAAAGCGGAGATGTTAGCCAATAAAGAAGGCCTGTGGGTAACATCTGCCTGCTGGCATAACTGCGGTGGACGCTGTCTTAATAAGGCGTTTGTAGTCGACGGTATCGTAACCAAGATGAAGACAGATGATACTCATCCGGATACTCCAGATAATCCGCAACAAAGAAGTTGCGCACGGGGGCGTTCCCATCGTCAACATGTCCTAGGAGTAGACCGTCTGAAGTACCCGATGAAACGTAAAAACTGGGAACCAGGTGGTGGTAAAAAAGAGCTTCGCGGCAAGGATGAATGGGTTAGAATACCCTGGGACGAGGCACTAGATATTGTATCCAGTGAAATCAAGCGAATTAAAACCAAATACGGCAACACTGCTATCTTTGTCCCTAGCGGGTCTGAGATTCCTCGTACCCTTAGTCTATATGGCGGATATGCCGCAAGATGGGGAGCCGTATCTTGGGGAACTTGGGCTGATGTATATCCTAAGATCACCGGAATTCCCGACAATGGCGCTACTTCGGGAAATGATCGTTTTAGACTACGTGACTCCAAACTTGTCGTTCTTTGGGGTGCTAATCCTGCTTCATCGAGCCTTGGCACGCCAACTTACAATTTCTTACAAGCAAAAAAAGAGGGCGTTAAGTTTATTGTCATAGACCCACTTTACACTGAAACGGCGAGGGTTTTAGCCGATGAGTGGATACCGATTCGCCCCGCGACCGATACAACGCTTATTCTCGCGATGGCGTATTACATTATTACAAACAACCTTCTCGATAAGGCATTCTTGGATACGTATTGCCTTGGATATGATGCGAACCACTTACCTGAAGGGGTAGATCCGAAAGAAAACTTTAAAGATTATGTACTGGGTACCTTTGATGGAACCCCGAAGAACCCAGAGTGGGCGGCGAAAATTTGTGGTGTGAGTGCTGAACTTATAACGGAGTTTGCCAAAGAATATGCGACCTCTAAGCCAGTAGCGGTTATCACCGGCGGTGCTCCTGCCCGAATTAACAATGGAGAACATTTCCCCCACTCTCTCATGACGCTGGCCTTTATGACTGGTAATATCGGGGTTCCTGGCGCGGGAGTGAGTCCTAATATGCACGCTAGATCGACCTACGCAGGTCCGGTGCTGGTGAAAGCTGGGGGCACAGGCTTGAAAGCGATTGTTAATCCGAAAGCCAAAACTAAGATTAACAATTGCGAAATGTGGGATGGGGTGCTTACCGGAAAATATACTGATGGTCCTGGTCCGAAGAAAGACGTTAATATTCAGATGATCTACCATGGATTTGGAGCGGCTCTAAATCAAAGAGCTGGTGCAGTAAAAGGAATTGAAGCTCATCTAAAAGTCGAATTCGTGGTTAGCCAGAACTTATTTTTAAATACTGACGCAAGATATTCGGATGTCGTCTTACCGGTTTATTCCCAATGGGAGGAAGAGGCCGGCGGCACACTAACCGGTAACAGAGAGATCCTCATATACTATAGCCAAGTTATAAAACCACTCTATGAGTCCAAGAGTGATATGTGGATCGCTAAAGAGATTGGGAAACGTTTAGGGCTTGATCCTATGGCAATTGAGCCGGTTACTGTTGAACAGCAGGTATACAACCAATTAGCTGGGGCAACTGTAATGAAAATGGATGCGTCGGGCTATGAAACATTAGTAACGTTCACTGCAGTAGACATTCAAAGTATGGGCGTTAAAGGAACTCCTCAAAAGGGCCGTATAACTTACACGGATTTTAAGGAAAAGGGTATCTATCAATTTCCTAGATCTCGTGGAGATAAGTTTGAATTTACCTCGTTTGAAGATTTTCTAGCGGACCCAATAGGCAAAAAGTTAGATACTCCGAGTGGCAAATTGGAAATTTATTGTCAACCTTTAGCGGACCACATTAAAAAGTTCGGATTCAATCTTAAGTCGCCGCTGCCTAAATACGAACCTTCGATCGAAGGATATGAAGACGGCATAAAGGATGGACTTCCATTCCAACTCGTGACGATTCATTATTTGAGAAGATCACACTCTACCATGGATAATGTGCCCTGGCTCAGGGAAGCCTTTCCACAAGAATTCTGGATCAACGCTAGCGATGCAAAAACACTAGGCGTCAAAACCAACGATATTGTCAAAGTAACCAGCCGATGGGGATCTATCATACGTCCTGCCTATGTCACTGAACGAATTAATGTTGGGGTGGTTGCTGTAGGTGAGGGAGCATGGATCGAGTTTGACGAAGCGGAAGGGGTCGATAAAGCAGGAGCTACAAATGTCCTTAACGGACCTATCCCATCGGGTCAAGGGCATACCGGTCATAATTCCTGTAATGTTAAGCTCGAAAAATATAATAAACCTCTCGCACCAGACTACACGTGGCCACAACGGATTATATTTTAAGGAGGTGGAATAAATGGCACAACTAGGATTTTATTATGATATGACCGTCTGTACGTCCTGTAAAACCTGTCAAATAGCATGTAGTGATAAAAATAATCTAGAAGTGGGGACCACCTTTAGAAAGGTTTATAATTTCGAAGGTGGAAAATTCCCTAATCCTTGGGCGTATCACCTTTCTATCTCTTGTAATCACTGTGCAGATCCAAAATGCGTAAAAAACTGCCCATCGGGTGCGTTATATAAACGCGAAAAAGACGGTATCGTAATGCAGGACAAGGAAAAATGCATAGGTTGCAAGCTTTGTACTTGGTCTTGTCCTTATGGAGCACCAAAGTACATTGAGAAGGAAGGAAAAGCTGGTAAATGTAACATGTGTGTTGACCTTCTCGATATGGGGGAAGAACCAGCCTGTGTGACCGCTTGTCAGATGCGGGCTTTGCAGTTTGGAGATATCGAAGAGCTACGCAAGAAATATAAGGGCACTGCAGATATCAAAGGATTACCCGATTCGGAAATTACACATCCTTCGATTGTCATAACTCCGAATAAAGAGGCACTCAAATAATAATTCCAAATTGAATTAATTTGGAATTTAACCTAAAGAATATGGAAGGGGGTCTTACAATGTTTGCTGAAGAATGGCCTTTAATGATGTTCACGTTGTTAAGCCAATTGGCAGTGGGAACTTATATAATCTTAGTTCTTGTGCGCACAATTTTGAGTGGCAAAAATTCTCAGGTAGCATATCAAATCACCAAAAGTGGGGTAGCTGTGGTGGGTCCGTTAATGGCTCTAGCCTTGATATTCTCCTTATTTCACTTAGGAACACCTATGGGAGCATATCGGTCTATTTCCAATTTGGGATCGTCTTGGCTAAGTCGCGAGATCGTGACCGCTGGAGGTTTCTTTGTACTATGGGCGATTGGTTACTATCTCGAGAAAAAAGAGAAGGGCGGATCCACGTTAAGTTGGATCACTGTACTCTTTGGTTTAGCCGCGATCTTTAGTATGGCCAGTATTTATGCCACGTCTGTTCGCCCTGCATGGGCTAATATTAACACCTATATTGTCTTCTTTGGTACGACACTTCTCTTTGGTGCTGCAGGGGCGTTAGCGGCTATCGTTCATGGCATGAAAGGGGCAAAAATCTCAGCAGAAGTTTTGAACACCTTGAAGAAAATAAGCTTTATTGCCATCGCAGCCTTGGCAGTCCAGCTTGCATATCTGCCGTTCTATATATCAGGCTTGGGGTCGCAGGGTAGTGCAGGCATGGCTTCGGCGAACCTGCTAACAGACAGTTATGCGATGACCATGGTTTTAAGGTGGATCGTCTCCATAGCCGGTGGAATTCTTTTACTCAATGCTGTCTATAAAGGTGGAAAAGGAACTATTCCTGCCAACACAGTTTACCTTGCCTTAGGAGTGGTAATTGTAGGAGAGTTTATAGGGCGCTATGTATTTTATGCATCAGCAGTTTCGATCATGGTAGGCTTAAATTAGCTTACAACACGTATAGACTTTTGATGTATTCCGTAACACAAGCAACCCCTTCCGAATTCGGAAGGGGTTGCTTTTAGCTTCAATATCATGCTTTTGATCTGATGTAATCTCATCTGCATGGGCAGCTAGTTAATCTTCTGATTCCCTGCAGACGAAAAGGTTAGGTTTTACGGGGAAACGGTTGATTGCAATCGGTTCACGAGCGGACTGTTGGAGACATAAAGAAGGCAAAAGCATCCTTATCAGAACCATTGACTTTAGTGACTACGTTTATATTCCGAATATGATAGATTTTCATCTTATAATCCTTCGCTTGATTATCACATATATAGGCATAATTATAGTCACCTGGCTTGACCCATTTCATGAATACATAGGTATGGGTAGGGATACCATTTTTGTCGCCATTGGCATCGGTAGTGAAACATATATCTCCAGGCCTTAAGTTTTTATAATCCTTTTCTTTTCCCCATCCCTTTTCCTCAAATATAGGGATTATTTGGGATATATTGCATATTTCTTTAGGCACATTGAAATTATTCCGCCTTAGGACTTCAGCTACAAAATAAACACAGGTATTTGCAGAACTGCCCCCATTTAATTCTATACCTGCAGCATAGACATCTTTTCGATTCTCTGTATCCCCTAGAAAATTATAGACGTTTTGAGTTAAGTATTGATTTTCTCCTTGTAGGTAGAGTTTGATATCTTTTGAAAATAATATTATCCCTAATACAACTATTATCAACAGTGCTTTTTTCATCTTTTACAACAAACTCCCTCTCCCTCTATTTATTCACTATTAAATTCTCTAGTAGGTTAATTGTAAAATAGAACTCTAGATTTTCCCTAAACTAAGTATAAACAAATTATAAACTTTACGCCTTCTTGACATAGAACGGATCTACATACTGAGGATACTAAACTATAAATAGAAGGAGCACACCCTAGGAGTATTCTAGGGCTCGCTCCTTCTTGTACGTTTTGTGGATCTTACGCATTAGCCGATATGGAACATAGGCTCTTATCCAATAATCGTTGCAATATCAGGGTTGTTTCTAAGTAGAAGTGACTTAAGAAGTCGCGTTATTCCAGATGGTCGACTTTTCCCATTTCGTTGGTCATCTCAGGGAACCCGGCTGAGCCCCGAACAGTATCCTTTTTAAAGCTATCGCCTTCCTCAAAAGCAACCCAGTAGGGGTCCTCCATCAAACAGGCTTTTGTTTCCTTGGCGATGGCAAAGGGTCTGTATTCGTCTAAACCAAGTTCTTTGAGCAATTGCTCTGCACCTATTCTCTCGGGGGGGAATACCCTACCGTTGATCCACTCCACGAAGTCCAGCATACTTACAATCCTCTTACCTGTGAATAATTCCATCGGTGCGTAGACGGCAGGAACCCACTCTTCTAATGCTATAGTATAGTCGCCTTCAACACCTTCTTGATGTCCTATCTGTAGGTTGTCCATCATCAAACGAAGCATCTAAATCATCACCTTCTCAATATACTTCATTCTCCATTGTAAATAGTTCTTGATCGCTTCTATTCTATAATCCGGAAGAAAATCAAAGACAGGTTCAATACTTTCTATCAGCTTTTTATATAATTCGCTCAGATCAGTCTGAGGGAGTAATGGTTCCGTAATTAGCTTGATTTGGACACTGTGAGTTGTTCTAAAGGGTTTAGCCGAGTCGAATCTACCTTCTTTACCAGCCGATCCTAATTCTTTTCTTCCATACCAAGCTAGTAAGGAAGCACCATGATCGTATAAGGGCGCTAAGGTCTCAGAACCATCAAGACCTAGCAGTATGTCGAAATTACTCAGATGCCTATCTCCATTTCCGATTAGAGCATCAAATAATATTATTTCGAATAAGGGCTTAACCGGCAGAATTTTCTTGTAGGCTTCGAAATAATCTGCTGGCTCAAAGCCCAATTTAGCAATAATGTAATTATAATATGAAACTACTTTAAAGTCCTTTGGAATGTAGTATTCACAAACCGAGACATGTTTCAACTTGTGAATTTTTACATCGGGGAAAAACTTTGCATCCATTAAAAAATACTCAAGGTGGTTAAATTGTAAAAGCTTAGCAAGGTTAGATGCCATGACCTCAGAATAAGGTTCATGCCCAATTACCCCTTTCGGGTCTACCGAATTGCCTTTTACTAAGCATAACTTACCGTCGATTTTATACCAAGCTTTCGATAATATGCCTCTGGATGTTTTTGTTGCATTCTTTTTCACTAACTCAATTAGCATATCTCTACTCCTCTCTGGTTTCCTATTCATTATATACCATTATTAGCCAAAATTCTGCCACCGAACAACATATTCGAACACCCCCGTCATAGGAGTCATAGGACGGGTATTGTAGCCAATATTATCAGTGATCTAGAGCGTGGTCAACGCTCGATGAGACCAACGTGGGCCAGGAAAACAATTATGCGTAAAGGGCCATTAGACAATAGTGTGAAAAAGATCAAAGGAAATAAGTGTTTGCATTTTGAATGCGCAAAAGCCCTGAAATCCTTGTTGACAATATAAATGAATTATTCTATTATAAGATTAATTGAATACATATTAATAGGTGCCCGCAAGGGATAATAGGGAACCAGGTTGTAATCCTGGACGGACCCACCACTGTAAGTAGATGTTGAAAATGTACATTTGCCACTGGGATAACCGGGAAGGCGTACATTCTAGTCTATAAGTCAGGAAACCTGCCTAAAAATATTGCGAAAAGGACAAAGGTAAAGTTCTAGCTTATTGGTAAGCTCGAGCTTTTTTTAGTTTAATCCTTTAGGAGATGCTATGAAAACAATTGCGAAAGTTAAAATTGAAAAACTTGTATTTCCGCAGGAAGAAAAATCCGCGCTCAAAAACATTGATTTTGTAATTAATAGGGGAGATTTCATCGTCATTACCGGGGGAGTGGCCTCTGGAAAATCAATTTTGCTACACTCCATCACAGGCGCTATCCCTCACTACCATAACGCGGAATTAACAGGAAAGATCACAATCATGGGCCAAGATATTAAGGACATGCAACTCAATAGAATGTCCGATTATGTAGGATACATGATGCAGGAACCCCATAATCAAATTATCAGTCTGGAGGTCTATGAGGATGTAGCCTTCGGCCTCGGCAATCTGGGAATTCCCTTGCAACAAATTGATCAAACAGTTAAAACGACGTTGGACTTCGTGGGTCTAAGCGGCTATGAAAACAGACAGACCGCTTCTCTTTCGGGCGGTCAGGCTCAGCGAGTTGTATTGGCCGGCGTTTTAGCACTCAATGCCCCTATCTTGATTCTTGATCAGCCGACCGCTGAACTGGATGAACAGGGGCGCTATGAGCTTTATAAACGGCTGGGTCAAATAAATAGAACTCAGAATTTAACCATTGTTTTGGTCATGGACCGAATTGAAGAAGTCCTTAGCTATGCCAACAGAGTCTTCTATATGAGGGACGGTGAAATTGCCAAACAGTGTACGCCTGAGGACTATTACAAGGAGCAAATGAAAGGTCGATTAAGAAGGTTAAACTGCAAAACTTCCTTCAATTGGGATCACGGTAAGCCCCAGGGTACCATTGCGGAAATGACGAATGTCTCCTACCATTATAAAAACGATTTACTGGGTTGTGAAGACATTAATTTAGAAATATATCAGGGCGACTTTTTAGCGATCATTGGTTTAAATGGTTCTGGGAAATCGACCTTGGCGAAATTGCTGATTGGTCTCTTAAAGCCTTCTAAGGGTGAGATTAAAGTGTTTAACCAGACTCTGAATAAGAAAAACCTGACAAAGACCCGTACGCAGATGGGCTTTCTGTTTCAGAATCCTGACTATCAGATTTTTGCAAGCACGGTGGAAGAAGAAGTTGGATTTTCACTGCAGCTAAGGGGTGAACAAAAGGAAGTGATCGAACAAACGATTGATGAATGCCTGAAATTTGTGGGGTTGTTGGACTATAAGAAAATGCACCCTCAGCGCTTAAGCCGAGGCCAGCGGCAGCTTTTGGCATTAGCGTCCATCCTCGTTAGTGATCCAGAATTCATTATCGCCGACGAACCGACCTCGGGACTTGACGAGACCCAAGGGTATATAATCATGGATAAACTCCTCGAATTATCGAAAAAGGGCAAAACAATTTTGCTTATTACGCACGATCTGAACATGGCAAAAGACTATTCAAATCGCTTAGTCGCCCTGTATAATCAGCGCCTTCAACTTGATATTTGGACAAGTGATCTCGATCAACATCTCGATACGCTTAAAGCGACTGGACTGAATTTCCAACATCTTATGTCCTTCAAGGAGGTTAAAGATGGGACTTTCTAAGCTTGATCCACGGACAAAGTTTGCCTGGTATGCGCTGATGATCTATTTTGCACTGAGTACTGGGACCGCTGTCCAGTTGTGCTTGGTTCTATTGGTATGCATTATGGCTTCTCTTATCTTAACGGGCTCCTTGAAGCAGTATAAGGTCATGATAATGATCATATTACTTTTGGGATTTCAGATCCTGACCATTCAGCTAATTTTCTGCCGGGAAGGCGTTCTACTCTACCAATCGGGAATCCTGAAGATCTACAGTGAAGCCCTCCCACTAGCGATCACCGGTATACTGAAGGCTACGCTTATCGTTTTTGCGAGTATGCAATTTCTCACCTCGGCCACACCTCAAGAATTCACCTTGATGCTCATTAAATTCAAGGTTCCCTACCGCTATGCCATGCTAGTGGGACTGAGTGTCCGGTTCCTACCTCTCATGAAAGCTGAATATATCTCCATAGTTGATAGCCAGAGAACCCGGGGCCTTAATATGGAAAGCGTATGGGACAATATCAAAGGTGTTATTCCCACTTTTATGCCTTTTTTATACAGAGCTATCCGACGCGCAACAGAAACGGCCCTAGCCATGGAGTTGAGAGGTTATGGACGAAGCAAAACCCGAACCTTTACTTCACGCTTAACAATTAAGCATTACGATATTGCATTAATCTCAGCGATGTTCTTGGTAATCTTCATCAGCCTAGCAAGCAGGATATTACCATTAATATAATCATTATTGACTTGGGGAGGAGAATAGAAATGAAACAAAAATTATTCAGAACAGACACCAAAGCATTAGTTGGTTCCGTCATCGTAGGGATTGTATTCCTGATTATGATGCAGGTCACAGGACGAATTGACGGTATTTTGGACCCTACCCTTTTACTACTCAATGGCACCTGCTGGGCCTTCTTTACTGGTCTTATTATCTTAATGTATAAACAACCGGCCGGTATTATTGCCGGCTTAGTGGAAGCCATTGTAGCCATGGCAACAGGCTATTCGGCGTTGGCATTTTTCTTCTTATTCGCCAATGTCATCGGCTCTATTGCCTACTCCTTGATCGCTATTAATTTCTCCATGGATAAATTGGGCCATCATATCTTAGCCATGCTGGGCTGTACGGTTACCGGCAATTTTTGCGTTATGATCGGCTTGATCTATGCGATTCATCTTGACTGGAAGATTGCACTTTTGTCGGCGAGCATAACCACCTTAGTAGGAACTATTGTTGCAGGCATCTTAACAAAGAGTGTCTTTGGCTCCTTACAAAAATCAGCCTTGCTCTAAGGGACACGGTTAGAGTCGTGGGAGGATTTGCGCTTTCTGAAGCGTGCCAAGATCGGCTAGGTGTGATTTCATTACCTACCTTCGGTGGAACTGTTGAGGGGAACTAGGATGGATTGGCAAAAGATAGTGATACACCACACCGCAAGTCCCACGGAAGTACGGCGCTCAGGCAAGCTCGTTCCAGTCAACGCAGCGATGATTCGGGCGTGGCATAAAACAAAGGGTTGGAGCGATATCGG
>DASRMA010000167.1:0-5528 GCA_035648155.1 Desulfosporosinus sp. | reverse complement strand
TTGGTGGGCCATCCGCGACTCGAACGCGGGACACCCTGATTAAAAGTCAGGTGCTCTAGCCAACTGAGCTAATGGCCCGTTCTGGCAGGGGTGGCTGGGTTCGAACCAACGAATGCAAGGATCAAAACCTTGTGCCTTACCACTTGGCGACACCCCTATGGTATATATTAAGCCTGTGCATTTGCGCTAGGACATAATACCTTGGTTGCGGGGACCGGATTTGAACCGACGACCTTCGGGTTATGAGCCCGACGAGCTACCACTGCTCCACCCCGCGTCGAGATTAATTCGAGGTGCAAATATGACTTTTGTTTATTGGAATATCTTGCGTCCCTCTTTTTAAGTTAAGTTCTAAGCCCATAAATACGAACTTTGAACATTGAACTTCTTAAATGGTGGGCAGGGATGGATTCGAACCATCGTACCTCGCGGAACAGATTTACAGTCTGTCGCCTTTAACCACTCGGCCACCTGCCCATTTAAGTGTTATTAGTATAGATTGTATGGCGACCCCAATCGGATTCGAACCGACGATCTCCTGCGTGACAGGCAGGCGCTTTAAGCCGCTAAGCTATGGGGCCATTCGTATATTGGTGGGCGATGACGGGTTCGAACCGCCGACATCCTGCTTGTAAGGCAGGCGCTCTACCAGCTGAGCTAATCACCCATGTATTCTGTTTGGTGACCCGTACGGGATTCGAACCCGTGTAACCGCCGTGAAAGGGCGGTGTCTTAGACCGCTTGACCAACGGGCCACTTTTTTGAGAACTTTTTCAGTATAGCTGAACGTCACCAGAATGTCAACTTTTTTTATTAATTTGTTCTATATTTTTAGGCAAATGAGTTTTTAAAATGAACAAATAGCTTTTACCTTTGCCCCGTTAGTATGCCATACATAGTTTGTCTCATCCTTGAATATACCTCTTAAGCGTATCTTAACTATCAAATGGTCTTTCGTTATCAAGTGATTAATATTTATAGCAATCTTGGGATTCTCAGGTGATTAAACGAAGGTCCTATTCTGAAAATGGGATACGACAAGTCGAGGCTATGCAATTAGCCCCCCTAGATCAAAACATGTAGCCTATCATGCTGACAGACTGTTACAATCTGCCACAGACGGTTTGTCTGTTTGTTGTTTTAACGACTTTTGCTTGTCGCAAGCATATAGCTGGATTGGTCTAATTATACCACATGTCTTTATATTTTCCTTTTATTCTCATAGTTGAAACTCGGGGCTTTAACTGCAACAAGTGTAACGCTAGACTTTAAACAGCCAATTGACCTATTGTTAAACATTTAAACAATTAATTTGGCGGAGAAGGAGGAATTTGAACCCTCGCGGCAGTTACCCACCCTAACGGTTTAGCAAACCGTCCTCTTCAGCCACTTGAGTACTTCTCCACAATTTGTTTTACTTGGTGCGGGAGACGGGATTTAAACCCGTACGGAGTTACCCACACGCCCCTCAAGCGTGCACGTCTGACAATTTCGCCACTCCCGCATTTTAACAAGCACTATTGACGAGCATTTAGATTAAACGATTTCCTCTTATTTATCTGAATTATATATATTTATATATGATCGTGTCAACTTGTCAATTTACTTAAAAACAATTAAGGTATCTTATCAAGAATGCTCCACCATGTACGCTGAATGCACAAGGATACCCTGCGCCGCAATGGCGAGAAGGGACCTCCGCGCGGTAGCATGAGGATCAGATTTGTAAAAGAAATAACCCCATCCTAAGGATGAAGTTATTTAAAGTGTTTGCCTATTTATATTTTTTATACAGAAAGATCTACCAAATCTCTTATACCCCTGCCGCTTTGCGAACATAATCACTTCATCAGAGCGAGAATGATTATTACCTTGTTCAACCTAAATCAACAATTAATTGGGTATCAGACAATTGTCATTATCAATTTATTCCTCATCCTTGATACGAATCATCGGGCACTTCTTGCAAACATCAAACCCTGGATATTCAGAGCCATTATAAGGCAAGGATGCCCCGCCCGAGAATTCTGTACGTAAAAGCAGTTGTTTGACTACTGCAATGATCTGGTCACCTGGGATATAGACATTGATTTCGCCCTTTTCTGTTTTCCCTGAAGTATAGCTTCCTGAACACATGGTTTCCATATTTGGCTTATGATTAAGGTAGGTCCAAACAGCTCCGCCGCAAACAGCCGAGTTCACAGTGTGATTGAGTTGAAGCGGATGTACATCAAAAGCGCCCATATAATCGTTTAAGATGTGGTAAGCCTGTAGCACGTTACAGACGAACATAACCACGTCCGGTTGTAACTGAGCTTTGGCCAGAGGCGCAGTCATAAAGGTATCCATCGACCCTGCTGGCAGACGTGGTTTAGTAGCTAGCACCTGCTTTGCTTTCTCAAAATCAATCACGTATTTCATGTGTCCCCTGGCCTCTTCGTCAGAAGGTTGGGTTACCCCAAAACAAGTTAGACAATTTTCACACAGAATGTTATCCTTGGTCCCCTTTAGCACGTGATTAGCCATGCGGGAAGCCGCAGTAAACTGGCAAAAAGTAACCTTACCTGCCAATTTTTTTTCTACCTTGTATTGTTTAGCGTCCTCTGCAGACTTAAAGAAATTTATGGCTACCGGGTGATATTCCAGCTTTAATAATCTTTCTAACGTTTCCTGTGCTTCAACATAACTCATTTCTTCACTCATATAAATCATCCAACTCTCTTCACTTAATGAAACGTAACTCCTGTAGTATAACAATCCAGCTTAGAAAGATTCATTTGTGCTGTCGCTTATTAAGGCAATCATGCGCACCTTTACTAAGCATACACAGCAACCGCTTAAATATGGTTTTGAAAAGTAAGTTTTTCCTTGATACACTTATATACGATTAGATACGATTAGATACTAAGGCCAACTAGCGGCAACACATACTTCAGCCCAATGTAGAACAAGATAACTGCAAGGAACATTTTCATATAACGAGCATTGATATACTTAGACACTCGCGCTGCTACTACTGTACCAATTGCGACACCAACCAATTCAAAGGCCAAGAACTGAAAATCCAGAACACTTCCCATAGAAATATAGTTTAGAATACTGGTTGAAGATGATACCAATATGGATAGCACCGATGTCCCGGCCACAATGTACATTGGGAATCCCATCACACTGGTCATAAAAGGAACCAGTAAAAATCCACCACCAACCCCTAAGGACGCGGAGATAATTGCTACTATCATCCCTGTAAAGAAGACTGTAATAGCACTATACTTAAATTCTTGACCTGCAAAAGTAAAGGTATTCTGAATTCCAATTTTACTGAACTTAACGCCAATTTCCTTGAGCTCGCTCATTTTACCTGAAGCTTTTAGTTCTTTAACTTTTGCTGCAAAAAGGTTATTCGCAGCTTTTACCTCTTTTTGTCCATTCATGAATCTGGCCGTACACTCATAACCAATGCGTAACGAGATACCTAATGTAAAAATACCAAAGTAAGGTTTGAAGGTACCCATATCTTTTAATAAAGAGTGAGAGAGATATGAACCTAATAACGCACCAATGATACCACCTAAGCCTAAAGCAACTGCGGTGGGTACAACAATTCGCTTCTCTCGAAGATAGAGAGGTGTACCAACAATAGGGCTAACGAGTGTCAAAATCTGATTCATAGGTTTAATCATATTTGCTTTTTTAAGACCGAAAATACTCATGTGACCTACGCCTGCCAGAATACCACCGGCAGCCCCTACAGATGTGAAAACATATCCTACGAAAATACCCCAAAGAAGTAGAGTAATGGGGTTAGCGTCTACACCGGATATTACGAAATGCATAACAGTTTCCTCCAATTTTTTATGTTTATCCCTTAGTTACTTCTGATGCTCTAACAAAACCAAGTAAACCTAATTTACATAGTCTAGACTTAATTGGTTTTTCAACTATTTTTCCTAACTGATATAGAAAGTACGTGAGAAGATATGCGCCAAACATGCTGACCTGCGAGTTTGTAAATGGAATCGTAATGATTGGCCATTTCATACTGATTACCCAAATTATAAGGACGTGAGGAACTAACTTATAAATTGAATCTACCACTATAGCTGTTAAATAATCGAAAAAGACTTCTTTCATCTCTGCCTCAAGGGACTTGTAGGCCACCGCATCCCCAACTTCAACCGCCACCTGTGAAAGCTCGTCTAATTCCTGAAACCTTCCTTTATATTGCTGGACCTTTTTAGAGTGGGGGTCTTTAAGAAATCTCAAAAATTCAAAAACCTTCTTCATAGGTACCCGCCTCACTTGCAATCTTCATATTCACTGACAATGTAAACTACACCCTTATCGTCTCTTGTACCTCCTTTCTCCTCACCTTAATATTGTTATTCCCCTACATATATAAAATATCAAATTACTAACCTTATTAATGTCGATATATAGACATTAATAAGGTCTAATGCATGACAATATTAATGTCATGCATTAGACACTATTAATGTCATGCATTAGACCTTTATCTGCATATATTAACTAATCCAAATTTCTCACCATAAATAAAGTAGACCAGCATCTATTAAGTCCCTTAGACAATCCACTTATTTAACTTCTCTACGTCTAGGATATACACTTCTTTCTCTTCAATGGCTATGCTTTTCTCTTGTCTAAATATATTAAGCAATGAAGTGACTGTTTGTCTAGACGTGCCGATCATCCACGCTATCTCTTCGTGAGTTAAACGGAACTTAATTTTTGTACCTGCTTCCGTTTCTATTCCAGCCCGGTCTGACATTTTAAGAAGTAACATTGCTAATCTGCCAGGCACCTGAAAACAAACCATTTCCTGAATAATTCCTTCAGCCTCTCTCATTCGTACACCCAGAGTTGTAGCTACTTTGATTGCAATAGAAGGTTGTTGAACTAGCACTTCCTCAAAACGCGCTCTACGCACAACTACTAGTATAGAATCATTGATTGCACCAGCAAAGCAAGTACGTTCTCCATGATATAAAGTCTCTGCCAGGCCCATCAGTTGCCCTGTAGTCCTCATGCTTCCAACTGTAACTCTTCTACCATCTGGGGTAATACGATAAATCTTCACAAATCCTTCTTCAATTAAATAGATTCGATCAGCTGTGTCGCCTTCAGCAAAAATAATTTGCCCTTTGGCATAATGAACAACTGTACCATATTCTCTGATGAGGTTTTTTTCATATTCGTCTAACTCTAATGTTTCGTGATTTATATTTTCCATACTAGATTATACCCCCATGTATTACTAGTTTATCACAAATCCTCATAAGGATACTATAAATATATTTTTAGACAGGAGGAATCAGTGTTACTTTAGCATAAAGAAAAAGGCTATCTCAAAAGAGATAGCCTTTTCTTTGTTACCTGGCGATGACCTACTTTCCCAGGGGCTTGCGCCCCAAGTATCATCGGCCCTGGAGGTCTTAACTTCCGTGTTCGAGATGGGAACGGGTGGAACCCCTCCGGCATGATCACCAGATCGTGGTTCGATGTTCGAT
>DASRMA010000166.1:0-18450 GCA_035648155.1 Desulfosporosinus sp. | reverse complement strand
TCCAAATGGCGCGTGAATTGGCAACAATTTTTCGCACCATTTTTCTATATATATCAAGCCTTTAGAACATTTTCTCGAAAATTGGCAGGATTATAAATAGCTTTTGTAGAATACGGCAAAGATTTATGCACAGTAAAAAATTATGTGTCAACAGAGATGTCAGTTAAGGTGTCAAATTATGTGTCATTAGAAGGAAATAAATTCGTTTATATTAAGCCAAAAACATGTGAACCAAAGTTACCTGGAAGATATCATCCCAAACGAAGGCAATCGTGACTAACTACCCGCCCTACATAGGGTATAGTGAAGATGAAATCGTATATATATTTTCACTATACTTAAGAGGTGATCCTGATCAATGCCCAATAAGTTCTTATGTTGCAATAAAAATTGTAACTTTTTCTTTGTCCTCTTGACATATATCGATAACTGTTATATATTTTACAATGCAAGCCGTTATAACGTTACGCGTTATAACGCATTCCGAGTAATGGAGGTAATACAATGTCAGCTAATATTGCTTTAACTGAAGCCGTTTATTACATTCTTCTTTCTGTTTTTAGTCCTATGCACGGATATGGAATTATGCAAAACGTATCTGGATTGACGGGAGGTAGAGTCAATCTGGCGGCAGGCACTCTTTATGGGGCCATTAGCACGATGCTAGAAAAAGATTGGATCAGAGCATTGCCTTCAGAAATAAATTCGCGCAAAAAAGAATATGAAATCACTGATATTGGTAAACACATTGTTGAATCAGAGTTGAATAGGTTGCAAGAATTACTGGATAACGGTGGCAATATTTTAAGGAGGGTTTGATGATGCGACATATAGAATATAAAGCATTTTCGATAGCTGCTTTTGAGAAGGAAGAAAAATGGCTCAATGAAATGTCAGAAAAAGGAATGCAGCTCGTTTCCGTCGGATTTTGCAGATATGAATTTGAACAAGGTATGCCAAGCGAATATGTTTATCGTTTAGAATTTCTTGACAGCCTTCCAACAAGTGCAGAAAGTGTTGCATACATCAAGTTTCTAAAAGAAACGGGCGTAGATCATGTCAGCTCATTTTTCAGATGGGTATATTTGAGAAAAAAATCAATAGAGGGCCCGTTTGAACTATACTCAGAGATCAATTCTAAAATAAAGCACTATAAACGGATCAACTACCTTTGTAATTTTCTAATCGTGTTCGAATTGATAATAGCGATCATAGAATTCTGGGCAGCATGGTATAAATACACGTTAAACGGTGATTGGTTTAGCCTTAATACCTTTTTTAGTGTATTCATAACAGTTCTTGCCGCAATAATATTTCTTATTGGACACCCAGTCCGTAAAACGCTTAAGGCTTTGAAAAAAGAACAGCTAATTCGTGAATAGTTTAATTTGAAACCCGAGGATTCATTTATTTTAAGGGCTATAGCCATAAGTTTGGCTATAGCCCTTATTTTTTATGTTAATTGCTATGACGATTGGAAGATAAATTTTAAAATGCAAATGATTAATTACTTGACCAAGTTTACAGTCATTTGAGGTGATAAATAACAGTTTTGCACCTTAGAACAGAACCCGTTAAATGGATGGCAGGTGTTTTCGTTTTTCTAGTTCAGGTTCATTATATTAGAGAAAACTCTGTCAAGAGTTCTCTCTAATATAATGAACAGCTACGCTGGCCAAGGATGGCCTAGTGTGCCTGTAACCATGGTGTCTTATTTCTCAGATTTCTCAGATTTCTGAGAGTCCTAGACTAATTTCGATAGCTTGGTCTACCCTAAGCATCACTTCTTCATCCAAAACAGCAACTTTTTCTTTAAGGCGACTTTTATCAATGGTCCGAATCTGCTCTGTTAGAATGACGGAATCTCGTTCCAAACCGCTTCGCTTCGCTCGTACTTCCACATGAGTAGGTAATTTTGCTTTTGCAATCTGAGATGTAATTGCAGCAATAATTGTCGTCGGGCTAAATTGATTCCCTATGTCGTTTTGAATTACGAGGACTGGACGAGTTCCTCCTTGTTCTGAGCCGACAACGGGGTTAAGTTCTGCGTAATATATTTCCCCACGTTTTATGATCATCTCTGATACGCCACCATCGTTTCTTCATAGTACTCTAATACTTCTTGTTCCGTAGAAAACAGCTCCTTAGCTATTGACAAATTTAGTTGAGCCATCTCCAAATATCCTTTACGCATCTGCTCATAGATCCCCTTTTTTCGACGTTCGTAAAGAATGCTATTAAGTGCTTCTCGAATGAATTCGCTGCGATTGCGTTTCTCAACTGTGACGATCCCGTCTACTTCGGCAAGCAAACTCTCCGGCAAACTAATCATAATCCGCTTACTTTCTGCCACATTAGCACCCCCAAGTCATTTAGCTAGCTAAAGCTATACTCTATTATAGACAGTAATGCAAAAAAGTGTCAACGAATTAAAAGGGTAAATAAGCCTTAAACCCTTGATAATACAAGCTATTTAAACATGTAATTTATGGTAAGTTGAAAAATATAACGAAATACAAGAGGTACATCCTCTACTAAAGATAGTGTAACAGTATATCAACCATGCTATACTATTATTCGCCTTAAATCAACCTCCAATGAATTTGGGCTTATTTCAATAGCTTTTTAACCATGACCTCATGGGCTAACTCTTCCAATTGGTCGTCGAGTTCGCTAAGGCGAAGATCCTCTCCACGCCTTAGAATTGCCAGTCCCAACAACAAATCAGCAAAGTGTGGATTTTTCGGGAGAAGTGGCCCGTGCAAATACGAGCCGAAGACATTGTGGTAACGTACCCCCTCGTCTTGGTCATCTCCGTTATTCCCATGCCCAAATAAGACCTTACCTAGAGGCATAACCCCTTCGCCCAAATACGTTTTACCTGAGTGGTTCTCGAATCCGACCAAGGTCCTCCCATCAATTTCCACAACAACATTACCGATTAAACGTTTCTCCCCCGCGATGGTCCAGATATCTATTATTCCCAGTCCTTGGATTTTTTCTCCACTGGCCATTTGATAGTATTTTCCCAACATTTGGTACCCGCCACAAATGGCAAGAACTACAAGACCCTTCTCAATGGCAACTCGAAGTTCCTTTTCCCGACGCATCAAATCCTGAACCAACAGGCCTTGCTCCCGGTCAGAGCCCCCGCCAATGAAGAGAATATCCATCCCCATAAAGTCCAAATCCTCACCCAAAGAGGCTTTCTGAACGACTGGCTCAATCCCCCTCCAACGGCAGCGGGCCTCCAATGCTAAAATATTACCTCGATCTCCATAAAGATCGAGCAAATCTGGATAAAGATGGCAAATATTAAATTTCACTTAGTGCGTCCCCTCTTCAGCGACTTTATCTTTTGGGCGAGACAATCCAGAGTTTTGCTGGCAACTTTCTAGGAGCTCACGAAGGGGAAATAACAAAGTATAGGTGGGTAATATAAAGGCCACCTCTTCCTCTGTCCTGCCTGCTTGCAATCGTTCAAGCGCCTCAGCCAAAGTATGTTCAATGACAAGTTTTTCGACGGATACTCCGGCATATTTAAGCCTGAGGGCGATGTCTTCCGCGCGTAGCCCAGTGCAAATTACTTGATTAATACTCGCCTCATACCCTCCTAAACGTTCAAAATTAACATCCCAGAGCCAGGAAATATCCCGACCATCTGCCGCTAAATCATTAATTCCAATTAAAATTCGAAGGGGTTTAGTCACTCCGAGCATCGTCTGAATCACTTGATCAAACCCTGTGGGGTTTTTAACGAGAGTTAATGTGATCTCACCTTCCGGCAAATAAAAACGTTCCATTCGTCCGGCTTGAGGTATAAAACCCCGTAACCCTCTTTCAATCAAGCTGTTGTTGATCCCTAGTTGGCGAGCAGCGGTAAGTGCTGCCAATGCATTATAAAGATTATAGTACCCTTGCAGAGATAACGAAAATGAAGCCACACCCTCCTGAAAGAGTATCAAACCCTCCTCCATCCGTACATTTTGGGCCAGTATTTCAGGGTTGGGTCGATGAAATACGCAACCTGAGCAATTGTAGATCCCCAATTGCCCATAATGGAAAAGTGAATAATCAAGTTCAGTGCCACACACCGGGCAAAACCTTGCTTCCCTGGTTTCCTGGCTCTCACTCTGGCTGTCCGGGGTACGTTCCACACCATAGTAAATCACCTGCGCATGATCCGAGCCAAACTGGGCAACCAAAGGATCATCTGCATTTAACATGAGAACCGTTGCTTTAGGTAGGGATTCTCTAACCATACGAACAGTTGTATCTAGCTCCCCGTAACGATCAAGCTGATCACGAAAGAAATTAGTAACAATAGCCAAAGTGGGCGACACTTGGTTGCAAAATTTTGGCACAGTCGCTTCATCCACTTCCAGTAAAGCCAAACTCGCCCTCGAACACCCATTCCAACGTGTATCTTGAATCATCGCCCCCGTAATACCGGTCACAAGGTTCGCCCCAGCCTGGTTAAAGGCAAATGCTTCTCCAGACTCACGTATTATGCTCGCGAGGAGATTAGCTGTTGTTGTTTTCCCATTGGTTCCAGTAATCATAATAATCCCATTCGAATAAGCCACACTCAGGTGCCTCATTATCTCGGGATCAATCAAATTAGCAATTTTACCGGGTAAGGTTGTCCCTTTTTTCCCGACCACTAACAGCCCCTTAGTTATTATCTTACCTGCCCATAAGGCTACCCAAAAACGCCACGTTCGCTTCATCGCATCTCCTTAAATTGTAATATTGTAGATTTTGTAGATTATAGCACTAAATATATTATCAACCAAAAACAACTTAAACAAAACAACTTTCCTTTAGATATCATTATTTTACCATAGGAAGCCATGCTAATTTAACTTTTTATAAGATAAACCCTCCTGAACCTTAAGCACAGATTCAGGAGGGGTAAGTGATTATTATTAATAATAACTAGATATATTGTATTTGGAATTAAAATGCCTTAAATCCATTGATGCTTTGGTGAACGAATGTATCCAGCATTGGGCTAAGCACAAAGCTCAAGAAAACTCTAAACCCTTCTGCCAATACCAGCGCTACACCCACGCGGAGTAGAAGACGCACCCCACGGGGGGTCGATCGTCGCAAAATTCCTTCAAAATCAAGAGCTCCGGCAGCACCCCAACCAAGTACTAGACAAAAAATTAAAAATGCATAACTCACCCAAGTGGTTTCATACAAAAGCCCCACCCCCATGCCATTACTTTATGAGGCAACAAAGGGTTTTATGTTTAAGTAAAGTGGTCTTTCTTGTAATCACTCACTCACGATAACAGATGAGAAAGTATGTCAACTACTAATAGAGAACCGTGTGCATCGAGAAGTGCAATCTCGGTTCGAAGACGTGGACCGCAAGGCACTCAACCTTACAACGGATTGACTGACTACGGATACACAAGGGAAATAATCGTGCAGTCATCTTCTGGTGATCCTGCCCATGTCTCTATGCCAGGGGTTCATCGAGTTGCGAGCCTGCTGAAACGATGGCTTCTTGGTACACACCAGCGATCAGTATTATCCAACCACCTACAATCCTACTTGGAGGAATTTACGTTCCGGTTTAACCGACGTACTTCCCGAAGCCAGGGCCTTGTTTTTCGAAGACTTCTCGAACAGGCGGTTATTACTGGTCCGGTTACCCAAGCCGATATAATCTACGGCTATGACCGGGGTTGTAATTGAATGTAGTTCGAGGTGGTGCTAGCGGATACCCTCTTTAGGAGATACACGACACACACAGGTACAAAGTTGCTGATTAAACCGTCAAAAAGCAGTATTCGTAGCCTCAAAACAAAGGTTGCGGATATTATAGAAAGCTCATACGGAAACACTGTGCAGACTCTAATCAGATCAAATTCGCAATTTTTCCTAACCGGTACACTGTTAGCATACCCTTCAATTATGTTTAAACTGTGAAATGGTTTTTAAGAAGTTGTCAGCTTTTAGTAAAGAAAGTGCCTCTTTTCCTTTATTTAATATCATATCTCCGCATTTTTTCGTAGAGCCAAGAACGTGAAATCCCTAAGAGCCGGGCGACTTCCGATTTGTTGCCCTTCATTTTCTCTAAAGCCTTTTCCAATGTTTCTTTGTCCAAGTGTTCATGAGCATTTTCTAGGTTCCACCCCTTCTCCGACGGTAAGGAAACTTCTAGTTTCTGTTCCCTGAGGTAAAAAGGCAAATCCTCCAATTCTAGCATTTCTCCAGAGGCAAAATTGACCGCCCTCTCAATCACATTTTTCAATTCCCGTACGTTCCCCGGCCAACGGTGACCGAGGAGAATTTTGCGTACGGCTGGGGAAACGCCGGTAATCTGTTTGCCGAAATCTCGATTTAGTCGTTCCAAGAAAACATGCACAAGTGGAATGATATCTTCCGAACGATCGTACATGGGGATGATATGGAAATTGATCACATTGAGTCGGTAGTAAAGGTCACTACGGAATTCTCCGCACTCCACCTTCTGGATAAGGTCCTTGTTGGTAGCTGCAATGATTCGAACATCCACATTTACTGATTCATTACTTCCTACCGGTTCAAAGCTCTTGTCCTCCAGCACCCGTAAAAGCTTACTCTGCAAATTGAAGGACATATCCCCGATCTCATCTAGAAAAAGCGTCCCTCCGTTGGCGATGGCAAATTTACCTGCTTTACCCCCTTTTTGTGCCCCAGTGAACGCCCCGTTCGCATATCCGAAAAATTCGGACTCCAGAAGGTTTTCCGGAACGGCGGCGCAATTAACCTTGATATAGGGGCCTTTACGGCGGGGACTCGCCTGATGAATAGCCTCAGCAAAGAGTTCCTTACCGGTGCCACTTTCCCCTGTCAGCATAATCGTGGAATTCCCGCGTGCAGCCATCTCCGCTTCTTGCTTTAAGCGGCGCATATTTTGGCTGACCGTGACGATTTGGTTAAAAGTTACAGCTAGTCTTGCAACGCCCGCCTTTTCCTTGTAGAACTTCAGCTCATGGTCCATCTGAACTAGTCTCTCAGCAACATCTTTCACTTCTTCCAGCTTCTGAAAGACAATTTTGCCTACCGCCCCGATGATCTTACCCTGGCGTACAATCGGTAGGCGGGAGACAATGTAGACCCGACCGTTTATGACTTGGATTTCATTGTTTTCCGCCATTCCAGTTTTTAATGTCCGGAGAATGCGGGTATTTTCCATCACTTGATCTACTGGTCGCTGCAAAAGCTCTTTTTCCTGCTTACCAAAAAATTGACAAGCTGCCTCATTGACCAACGTGATTTTGCCCTGGTCGTCCACGACAAAGATCGCTTCGTAGGCAATGTTGGTTACAATGAGCAAAGTCTCGTACAATCGTTTGGTCACGTCTAATTCTAGAGCGGCTTGATCGAAATCAGTCAAAGCCTGAAAAACAATCACTGCCCCCGCCACCTCACCTACCGGGCTAATATTGCAAAGAACGGCCACCTTATTCATTTCAGTTTGCATTCCTACTAGGTGTTGGGACTGTTTGAGTACCACGCTCAGATCCAAACTTGGAAAGATGCTGTCGAACAAACATCCTTTGAGTGTTTCTTGCTTCAAACCAAGTATTTTCTCACCTGAGGGATTCATCTGCTGAATGCGGTTGTTTCGATCCACGAAGATGAGCCCGTTGGGCATGGACTGGTACACGGTATTGAGTTCGACGGCTAATTGTTCCGCTTCTCGGAATAGAGCCATAATCATATCCACCTTGGTGAAAATTCCAAGTGCTTTACCCTCTTTATCTACCACTACACCCGTACCCACCGAGCTCTGTTTCACCCGTTGCTCTACCTCCCTGAAAGGGGTATCAACTTCAACTGTTACCACCTGGCTGGTGAAATGTCGCTGAATCATTTCTGACGGTTCCGCTTCGGCCAGAAAGGCATCCAGCACATTGGCTTTGGTAAAAATCCCTATCAACAATCCCTCTTCATCCACCACTGGTAAGGCATCCAGCTTAGTCCAACGTAAAAGTGCTACCCCCTGGCCAAGATTATCCTTGGGATGGAGAAGCGGAACATTCCGAGTCATCATATCACTCATTAGCAAACTAGCTCACCTCGCCATAATACTAAAGAAAATAAATTCATCTTCATGACCCACTTGACTAGGGTCTCTCTCGTTTTATTTCTCCTCGTCTACCAGTGATCCCTTTAATTTTCAGAACTTTCATATTTTAGATAGATTAGGGCCCCTCCTAATGAGGGGCCCTAATCTATTAGCCATCTAAATGACTTCATTTGGTGCGTTTACTAGTTCTAACCGCTCAATTTCCTCCTCAGTGAACCCCACCTCCCGCAAAACCTCCCGCGTCTGTTCTCCAAACCCAGGAGGGGCCTGATCAGGGAACTCCCTTTCCTCCGGAAATTTAAGAGGATTTCCCACACTCTCTATGGTTTTACCTTGAGGATGACTGAGGGAAATAAAAAGACGCCGCGCCTTAATCTGGGGGTGCTCCCGAGCTTCCGACGGCTCCAAGATCGGCTCACAGCAAAGGTCTTTATCTCTGAAGAAGCCTGCCCAGTCCTTCTGTGTCCTACTTTTAAAGATCCTTTCCACCTCCGCCAAAACGTCCGGGTCGCGATCAAACTGCTTGCCCATGAGTTCTGGACGCTCTACAGCCTGGCAGAATGCTTGCCAGAATTTAGGTTCTAAGGCTCCCAGACTCATATATAGACCATCCATGGTTTCATAAACGCCGTAGCAGACGTCTCCACCGTTCAAAATCCCTTCCCCGCGCTTCATCGTGGAATCGGTGGCTGCCTGCTGGGCATAGAGCATAGCCATCCAGGACACCACCCCATCCAGCATAGAGATGTCAATATATTGTCCCCGGCCCGTCCGCAAGCGGGCGATGTAGGCGCTCAAAATCCCTGTCACTGCCATAAGTGCACCACCGCCAATGTCCGCCACCTGTACAGCTGGAGGAACGGGCGCCCCCCCGGCCTGTCCTGTGAGACCCAGCGCCCCGCTCACGGCCATGTAATTGATATCATGACCCGAACGCTGGCTATACGGCCCAGTTTGGCCATAGCCGGATATGGAGCAGAGGATAACTGAGGGGTTAATTTTTGACAAATCCTTATAACCGAGGCCCAAGCTATCCATCACTCCGGGCCTGAACCCTTCTAAAACGATGTCATACTTGGCTAAGAGGCGGAGGAAGGCTAACCGGCCTTCAGTACTTTTAAGATTCAACTTGAGGCTTTTTTTATTCCTATTCAGTGACCAGAAAAGGGCACTTTCCTTTGTTCTTGGTAGATTGGGTTTCATCCAACGCAGGTAATCCCCTTGCCAAGGGTCTTCCACTTTCAATACTTCTGCACCTAGGTCAGCTAGTAACTGACTAGCATACCCTCCAGGGAGAAGCCGACTTAAATCCAGGATCCGCACCCCACTTAAGAGCTGATACATTCATACCCTCCCATTTCTGCTTTATCATAGTCCTAACTTGCGAGCTATGATGAGCTTCATAATTTCCGAGGTTCCTGCATAGATAGTGTGCACCCGTACATCTCGGTACTGCCTGGCGATTGGGTACTCTTCCATATACCCATACCCACCGTAAAGCTGGAGGCAGTTGTAAGCCACCCGATTGGCCATCTCTCCGATCCAGTATTTGGCCATGGAAACCTTAGCTACGATCTCCAGCCCTGCCATATGGTCAGCGATCAGGTTATCCATGAATACCCGCCCAATCTCGACCTCTGTGGCCATTTCAGCTATTTTGAAGGCGTTATGTTGGAACTTGCCAATGATTTGCCCAAAAGCCTCCCTCGTCTTGACATAAGCAATCGTATCGGCAAGCATCCGCTCCGCCAAACCCTGAGAACCTAGGGCCGAGATCAGGCGCTCCTGTTGGAGCTTCTCCATCAGATAAGAAAACCCCTTGCCTTCTTCACCCAGGCGATTGGTCACTGGCACCCTGCAATCATCGAAAAAGAGTTCCGCTGTATCCTGGCTGTGCATCCCCAACTTGTTCATTTTTTTGCCCTTAGAGAAGCCGGGTGTTCCGTCTTCCACCACTATTAGACTGATTGACTTAGTGTCCGGCATCGTCCCCGAGTCGTTCTTGACTGCCACGATGACCAAGTCGGCGAAAATCCCATTACTGATAAAGGTCTTTGACCCGTTGATAATGTACTCATCCCCATCTCGGAGAGCGGTAGCCTTCATTCCCTGAAGATCCGAGCCCGCCTGGGGCTCTGTCATGGCGATGGCCAGAATTTTCTCCCCCCGCGCGCAGGCGGGAAGCCAATCAGACTTCTGTTTTTCTGTGCCATAGGCCTGTATATAGGGAGCAATAATGTCACTATGCAATCCAAGCCCGATCCCAACTCCGGCTTTAGCTAGTTCCTCGCTTATGATGGCAGAGAATCCGAAATCCGCCCCCGAACCACCGTATTTCTCTTCCAGCCAAGGACAGAGGTAACCCTGTTCACCCATACGCCGCCATACCCAGCGGGGAATCTCCCGCTGTTCTTCCCACTCTTCAATATGGGGAGAGAGTTCCTTTTCCACAAACTTCACGAAGGCTTGACGAAACATTTTGTGTTCTTCCGAATAAACGTCCATCTTCCATCTGCCCCTTCCTTTCAGTGAGACTCCCACTTCTACAAGTGGGAGTGGTACCCCGTACTCTGCTTCGGTGGGGGTAGACTCCCCCACCGAAGTCTCGATGTTCAACTTTAGTTGAACGAGTTCACTACCTAGGTTGCATGCGGATGGCCCCATCTAGACGGATAGTACTGCCATTAAGCATCGGATTTTCTATAATGCTTTTGACCAAAAGGGCATATTCTTCCGGGAAGCCTAGTCGGGACGGGAAGGGGGTCATTGCGCCCAGTGACTTGCGGGCCTCCTCTGGCAAGGTATCAAACATCGGGGTTTCAAAGAGACCCGGTGCAATTGTCATCACTCGGATGCCGTGGACCGCCATCTCCCGGGCAATAGGCAGAGTCATACCTACAATCCCCCCTTTAGACGCGCTGTAAGCAGCCTGTCCAATTTGTCCTTCAAAGGCAGCCACAGAGGCGGTGCTGATAATCACGCCTCGCTCCTCTCCAGCATTGGGCTCGTTACCCGCCATTTGCGCCGCTGCTAAGCGGATGACATTAAAACTACCAATAAGATTAACCTGTAGAATTTTGGAAAAGTTCTCCAGGTCATGAGGTCCTTTCTTGCCAAGCACCTTTTCCGCCGTCGCAATGCCAGCGCAATTCACGACGACATTTACGTGACCAAACTCCCCAATCGCCTGTTTCAGTGCCGACTGTACGCTCTCTGTACTACAAACGTCCGTCTTTTGAAATATGGCACTGCTACCCAATTCGGCAGCCAACTTCTCTCCTCGCTCCACCGCTAGATCGAGAATCATGACCTTGCCCCCGTCATTCACTACCCTCCGCACGGTCGCTTCGCCCAATCCTGAGGCCCCTCCGGTGACAAACGCTACCACCTGCTTCATATCCACCACACATCACTCCTTTTTCTTTCTCTTGTATTTCTAGTTCCAGTTCCAGTTCCAGTTCTTGTTCTTGTTCTACTTCTACTTCTTCTTGAACTTAACTTCTAGTAACTTTTCTTGATTTATAGCTTAGTCTAACCGCTCGATAATCGTAGCATTAGACATGCCATGTCCCTCGCACATAGTTTGGAGCCCATATCGACCGCCAGTTCGTTCCAGTTCGTGCATCATAGTCGTCATCAGCCGGGCTCCACTGGCACCCAGTGGATGGCCAAGGGCAATGGCCCCACCATTGGGATTGAGCTTCCCGGGATTGGCTCCAGTTTCCATCAGCCAAGCCAGGGGGACTGCGGCAAAAGCTTCATTCACCTCAAAAATATCTATGTCCGCAAGGCTCAGGCCCGCTTTGGCCAGCACCTTGGCTGTGGCCGGGATGGGTCCGGTAAGCATGAGGGTAGGATCTGACCCTATGACGCTCCGGGCCACAATGCGGAAACGAGGCTTGAGTCCCAGTTCTTCCGCCTTCTCCCGGGACATAACCAGCACAGCTGCCGCTCCATCCGAAATCTGGCTGGCATTGCCAGCCGTGATCCGACCGTTTTCCTGGAAAGGCGGCTTTAGACTGGCGAGTTTTTCCAAACTAGTGCCCCGCCGTGGGCCCTCGTCCATTTTTATTATGGCATGGTTACCATCCGGAAGGACTACGCTCACTGGCATAATCTCCCGTTCGAAACGCCCTTCATCTTGGGATTTAATTGCCTTCTCGTGGCTTTCTAGGGAGAATTCGTCCATCTGTTGTCGGCTGAGGCCCCACTTCTCCGCAATTCGCTCCGTCGAGAGGCCCTGATTGATAATCTCATAGCGAGAGGTTAGCTCCTTCGATAACTCCGTCCCTTTAACATTTGAACCCATTGGAACCCGGGACATGTTTTCTACACCCGCTGCCACGACGACATCCATGTCCCCAGCCAAAATTGCCTGGGCAGCGAAATGAACGGCCTGCTGGCTAGAGCCACACTGACGATCAATCGTCAATCCCGGGACATGTTGCGGATAATCCGCAATCAGGGCAGCCTGCCGTCCGAGGCAGAACCCCTGCTCACCTACTTGGGAAACGCACCCCATTAGTACATCCTCGACTAAGGCCGGGTCCACTCCCGCCCGTTTGACCACCTCTCTCAATACTAAGCCCGCCAGGTCCTCGGAGCGAAGACCACTCAAGTATCCGTTCCTCCGTCCTACAGGGGTTCTCACCGCTTCTACAATTACTGCTTCTCTCATCGTTTTAACCACCCTTTCCATTGTATCTTTTTTAAGTCGTGCTGAAGTCCCACTACATCCCTGGGCGTAAAGTTCTTATCACTGAATATATTCCCTTAATCGTTCCCTCAATGGCGCCTTTAAGATCTTCCCGGTTGGATTACGAGGGATGGTGTCTATAAGTTCCATCCGCTCCGGCCACTTGTAGATTGCTACTCCCCGATCGTGCATAAAGGCTTTTACTTCTGTCAAATCCAGCGTTTCTCCCAGTTGCGCCACCACGAAAACACACGTCCATTCGCCAAAAATATCGTCTGGCATTCCAACGGCCGCCACATCCGTAATTTTAGTGTGACTCATCAGGATATTCTCTACTTCCTGAGCGCTAAGGGCAGTATGTTCTGGCATGTTGACCACATGCTCCTGAAAATAATCAAGGAGTGTCTTTTTCCCCCACCATCCTTTGCGGCTGTACTCTTCAATCTGCTTGCTCTGCGCCAGAGTCATTCCCAACTAACCCCTCATTCTTCAATATTATGAATTTTCTGGATATATTCTTTTTTATCTTAAATGCAATTACTATGCCACAGGCCCTAGGTCTCTTCCTCTGGCGGTCTCCGATATAAAAACTGGAAAACTCCCCTTCCCTTTGTTTTGCCCATAGTTGTCCTCGATGACGGACAGATGGCAACATAATGGACACTTTCCCTTTCCCTTTCCGTTTACGCGCAAGAGGAGTGAAGAAGAAGGGGTTTGTAGCTGGCATAAATATTGCAAGAATATTTCAATTATTAATAAAATAACTTACTATAAAAAATAAGGAGTGATTGAACTATGATGGCCTATGATCTCACCTTACGGGCGGTCTTGGAGAGGGCAGCCAAGCTCTTTTCTAAGAAAGAAATCATCACCCGGGATTATTCAGGAACCTTCCGCTATTAATTTACCGAAACACCACGCTTACCTACCAGCAACTGGTAACTTCTATGGATAAGGACCGCTTTCTCACAGTAATGGACCGAAAGAAAGATGTCATCAAAAGTGGTGGTGAAAATGTAACGAGTCGGGAAGTGGAAGAAATCATCTACCAAGACAGCAGGGTTTCAGAGGTCGCAGTGGTCGGCCTTGCCCATGAGAAATGGGTAGAAGCAGTAACGGCCCTTGTTATTCTCAGACAAGGGTCTGTCCTCAGTTCAGTCGAGCTAATCTTGCATTGCCGCAAAAACTTGGCGTCTTTCAAAGTACCTAAAGGTGTCATTTTTCTGGATGTTCTACCTAAAACTCCCAGCGAAAAGATTCTTAAGCGAGACCTGCGCCATCAATATGCTACATTCTATGAGGTCGCCGCGACCGAGGCCTAAACAAAAGGAGGAACAGTCTTGAATTTCGAATTGACAGAAGAACAACAAGCGTTTCAAAGCCTAGCCTATAAATTTGCGCTCAAAGAGTTTCCACCCATCGCCAAAGAATGTGATCGGGAGGAAAGATATCCTCGTGAAATCTGGGAAAAGGTCTGTGAATCTGGCCTGGTAGGCATAGCCATACCGGAAGAATACGGGGGACCCGGGTGTGGCTGGATGGAAACAGCCTTAATCACAGAGCAACTGTCTCGAGTGGATATGGGACTTGGTTTGGTCGTCATGGCAGCCACCTTTGGTGCAGAAAACATCATGAACTATGGCAGTGAAGAACAAAAGAAAAAGTATCTCCCCTTGCTTCCCGCTGGCAAGGCGATCTTTGCTGGAGCGTACACCGAACCCAACGCCGGGAGCGATGTGGCTGGGACCACGACCCGTGCGGTCAAAGACGGCTCGGACTATGTGATTAACGGTAGTAAAACATTCATCACGAACGGAACAATTTGCAACTATATGGTGGCTTTATGCGTGACCAACCCGGATGCACCCAAGAAAACTTGGCTAAAAAAATAATAGCCAGAACGTCAAGACGTTCTGACAGTCAATATATACCCCAAACCATTACACCTCTTAGGTACCTTTGCGGAACGACAAGTTCCTCAGAATACGGAGTAATTCCACGCGTACCTCTCCCGCATTCGACCTCTGATCGAATCTGTTCATTGAGTTGCTTATAATACACGCTTTTAGCACGACGACAAGCCTTCCAGAGTTCCCAGCCAGAGACTTCGCTTTAGCGTTAGCGAATCCTTCAAGCGAGTGGTTAACCAAACTTTGTGAAAGCGCGACATGCATCAGCAGGGCTGAGCACACGACGTGCGAAGCCGACAACTGAGCCAAGGTCACTTCCCGCCATCCTTGGCTCCAGCGACACTAGACCATCCATGGTCGTCGGATGGCGAATTGTCGGGAACCCCGCCCTCACTCATAAGCGATTGAACATGTAGTTTGGCCCACGAGCTTGAGAATGAGCGGTGCTAAAGCGAAGTCTCCTGCCTGCAATGCCTACTTGAGCACACTCTTCCCCATCAAAAATTTATCGACTTCCCGTGCAACAAGTTTTCCTTCCTGGATAGCCCAAACGACGAGACTCTGCCCTCTTCTCATGTCGCCTGCGGCGAATACCTTCTCCACATTGGTCTCGAAGACCTCATAATCCGCTTGCACATTGCTCCTGAAATCTCTCTCCAGCTTAAGCTCACTGGGGATCGTATCTTCCGGCCCTAAAAATCCCATGGCCAGTAACACCAGGTCAGCCTTCCATACTTTTTCGCTGCCCGAGACTTCTTGTGGAACCCTTCTTCCGGAGTCATTTACAACCCAAGTGATCTCTACGGTGTGAACTTCCTTGACCTCACCCTTCTCATTTCCCACAATCTTCTTCGTGGATATGAGGTAGTTTCTTGGATCCTTTCCATAGAGGCTTATCGCTTCTTCCTGGCCGTAGTCAACATTAAGCTTCAAAGGCCATTCGGGCCATGGATTAGACTCTTCTATTCTTTTCCCAGGCGGTTTGGGCATAATCTCAAACTGGTAGACACTCTCACAACCATGCCGTAGGGAGGTGGCGACACAGTCAGTTCCGGTATCTCCTCCGCCAAGGATGATGACATTCTTGCCCTTGGCGCTTATATAGTTGCCATCCTTAAGCTCTGAATCCAAGAGGCTCTTGGTATTAGCTTTTAGGAAATCCATCGCAAGGTGAACGCCCTTAAGATCTTTTCCTTCAACATCAAGGCCCCGCGCCTTAGTTGCACCTGCACACAGCACAACTGCCTCATACTGATCAACCAGTTCCTGAGCAAGGATATCTTTGCCTACCTCTGTATTGAGTACGAATTGGATTCCAGATGCCTTCATAAGCTCGATACGCCTTTGCACAAATCGTTTTTCCAGCTTCATATTGGGAATACCGTACATCATCAGACCGCCAGCTCTGTCGCTTCTTTCGTACACTGTCACGTCATGCCCTACTAGGTTCAAATAATAGGCTACTGACATCCCTGCTGGTCCAGAACCGACAACCGCGACTTTCTTCCAGGTTACTTTGGTCTTTTTTGGCACCACCCAGCCTTCAGCAAAGGCTTTCTCAATAATTTCATATTCAAGGCTGTTGATTGAAACTGACTCCATAATATAGCCTTCAGTACAAGAACCTTCACAGGGCGCAGGGCAGACTCTTCCCGTAAATTCCGGGAACGGGTTGGTTCTAATCAGCCTTTTGTAAGCGTCCTGCCATTGTCCTTTATAAACCAGTTCATTCCATTCTGGAATAAGATTGTGGACAGGACAACCCGCTGCCATGCCGTTTAATAGTACACCGCTCTGACAAAAAGGAACCCCACAGTTCATACATCTCGCGCCCTGAATTTTCACGGCCTCAGGATCTTGGGGAAGCCTTAGTTCCTTCCAGTCTTTTATTCTTTCTTCTAGAGGACGTTTCTGCGGATTAATTCTTTCATACTCTAAAAATCCAGTAGCTTTTCCCATGGTAAGTCCCACCTTAATCACCTTAATTTTTAAAATGCTCTTCGAACGCGGCCATTAAGGCTTCTTCGCCGTTTAAGCCTTTCTCGTGAGCCTTATCAATGTTTTCAAGCATGTGTTTGTAATCTTTAGGAATGACCTTGGTGAATCTGGGCGAATAGCCTTTCCAGTCAGCAAGAACCGCCTTACCTTGTGGACTGCCTGTATATTCAACATGTTTTCCAATCATGTCCTTGATTTCTTTGAGCTCTTCTACCGATTCAATGGTTTCAAGTAACACAAGCGACTTGTTACAATATATTTCGTCAAAGTCCAAGATATAGGCAACACCACCCGACATTCCCGCCGCAAAGTTTCTTCCCGTTTTACCCAGAACAACGACTTTACCGCCTGTCATATACTCACAGCCATGATCACCCACACCTTCAACAATGGCTTTAATTCCGCTATTCCTTACGCAGAATCTTTCCCCTGCGATTCCGTTGATATAGGCCTCTCCTGAAGTTGCCCCGTAAAAGGCGACGTTTCCGATTATGACATTTTTCTCTGGCTCAAAGTCGGAAGTTTTAGGTGGATAAACCACAATTTTTCCACCTGAAAGGCCTTTTCCTAAATAATCATTGGCATCGCCTTCCAGTTCAAGAAACATTCCTTTGGGAATAAAGGCTCCAAAGCTCTGTCCAGCTGATCCTACAAAGGTAAGTTTAATGGTATCCTCAGGAAGTCCATTTTCACCATACCGCTTCGAAATTTCACTTCCAATAATTGTTCCCACAACTCTGTCTACATTATTGATCTTCAGTTTAGCCCTTGCAGATTTTTTGCTTTCAAGCGCCGGCTGGCATATCCTAAGGAGCTTTTTCATGTCGAGTGATTTTTCCAGCATATGGTTCTGGGACTGGGTGTTGAATCGACTGACATCGGAACCCGCATAAGGTTGATACAGAATTTGAGCCAGATTAAGATTTGAAGCCTTCCAGTGCTTAATATTTTCTTTAGTTTTTAGTCTATCTGTTCGTCCAACCATTTCATGGATTGTTTTAAAACCAAGTTTCGCCATAATTTCTCGCATTTCCTGTGCGACAAATCGCATGAAGTTCTCAACGTACTCAGGTTTACCTGTAAAGTTTTTTCTGAGGGCTTGATCTTGAGTGGCGATCCCTACCGGACACGTATTGAGGTTACAAACTCTCATCATGACACAGCCTAGGACAATGAGCGGTGTTGAAGCAAAACCGAATTCCTCTGCCCCGAGCATCGCGGCAATAACAACATCCCTACCCGTAAGAAGCTTTCCATCGGTTTCAAGAACCACCCGGTCTCTCAACTTGTTGAGAACCAAAGTCTGATGAGTCTCGGCAAGCCCAAGTTCCCATGGGAGGCCTGCGTTTCTAATGCTTGTCCTAGGGGAAGCTCCTGACCCTCCGTCATATCCACTGATCAGGATCACGTCTGCTTTCCCTTTTGCGACTCCTGCAGCAATTGTCCCTACCCCAACTTCAGAAACAAGTTTGACGCTAATTCGTGCATCTTTATTAGCGTTTTTAAGGTCATGAATGAGTTCAGCCAAATCTTCAATCGAATAGATATCATGATGCGGTGGTGGCGATATGAGATCCACACCTGGTGTTGAATGCCTCACTTTGGCAATTTCAGGATAAACCTTACGTCCTGGAAGCTGTCCACCTTCACCGGGCTTTGCTCCCTGGGCCATTTTTATCTGTATCTCGTTTGCGTTCACCAGGTAGTTGCTGGTAACGCCAAAGCGTCCTGAAGCAACCTGCTTTATGGCACTT
>DASRMA010000165.1:0-14679 GCA_035648155.1 Desulfosporosinus sp. | reverse complement strand
ACACCCCTCATATTCTGGGTACGCTGTATACGGTGAATACGTTGTTTCCTTGGTACAGATAAGTATTCAACACAGTAGAAAAAGAAACAGTATGGCTTCGTTGTATACGATGAAGTCATACTGTTTCTGTGGTATAGATAAAATAAAGGAGAGAGGCTTTCGTTATGTTACCTATTTTTATCCCGGATCAGTTATTTTACTCTCTTGAACCTGCCTTGGTATTAATTGCCCTACTCCTCAATAGGCAGTACCCACATTTTCTCTGCAATCTCTCTTGGGTAAATGGTATGGACTTTTTCGGGCTTCTTAAGCTCTGCTCTGATGTCATCTTAGCCGTACCATCTTATAAGTCCCAGCAAAATACCAAGCAGAAGTACATGTGGATCTATTGGTTTTTGGGCTTAACGACAATGGAAATCCAATCATAACACCTTAATTAAAGAAGGGCTAAGACGGAGCGAAAGCTTTTTTTCTTTGCCCACTTACTACATATTTAAACCAGAGTAGAAGTTGCGTCATGATTTAGTAAAATATAATTTATATAAATCAGAACCAATACTCTTCCATTTTTTTTAAAAATTCTAGTGTTATCGGGTATCCTGAGCTTTCTCCAATGATAGAATCAATCTCACAATAAGGGCATATTGCTGTGCCACTGATATCAGCAATCCATTTCCAAATCTCGTTGGGGTTAAATATTGTTAAGCAATAAAAACAACCACATTTCTTGTCCTTTAATAATTCATTTCTGTGATTAGAACTGTATTTATGTGCTTTAACGATTTTCTCTAAATCTAAACTTGGCTTCATAGATTTCTCACATAGTTCAAGATCTTTTTCAGGCACATTAGTAAGTTGTTTGTCTTTTGTCATAATTGCTTCTCCCCTTTGTGTTTGAAATTTCAAACAGCCAATGCGCCACATCTCGTTGAATATTTCGGTGTGGCAGAGCCAGCAATATGAACTGACCCCCAAATTTTAGACAAAATTTATGAGAATCCATATCTAAATGTAATGAATTTCTTTACCACTAGATACTAAATTGTTTGCCAGTAGTGAAAGCAAAAAAGTTTATTACGTTCACAGTCTTGATTGTTTTTGCAAGTGAAAACACCCCATTTTAATATAACCATTGCAGGCATCTAACTTATTCAGCTCCTGATCATTTTTCTTATTTGCTCCCAAAGGTCTTGTTCAGTATAGGTTTGTATGTGCCCTTCATCGTCTGGTCCAGGTTCCTTCCCAAGCTTTTCAAGGATGCGTTTTTCAATCTCTTCAGAGATTTGTAAGAAGGAATTTTCTCTTAAACTCTGGATGTATTCTTTCGTAACAATCATGGTGGCTATCTCCAATCTGAGAGTAAATTTCTCACCTGTTCCGGTTAGTGATTGCAGTTATTCCCGGCAAATAGTTACATTTAATCCTGATATGGGAATACCCCACTTAAATCACTCTTGGGTAAGACTTGACATGGGGCCCTACGCCGGATGCTTCGATGGGTCGAGGGCTGAGGCTCATAGGGTGTATTCCTCTGGGGTAAGCCCCATCCCTTGATTTAGGGTAGCATCCGTCGCTCCCATGTAAAGTCTCGCTTTGGGGTCTTATTTACGCAGTTTCCTTTAATAATCTGTATTCTATTGGACTCATATAGTTAAGCTTTTTCTTTATTCTCTTGTAATTATAGTATTCTAAGTACTCATGAAGTTCCTGGACAAAATGTTCCACGGACTCAAATTCCTGGTTGTAAAGCAACTCGGATTTTAGGTGGCCAAAGAAGTTCTCCACTACAGCGTTGTCTAAACATGTTGCCTTACGCGACATACTCTGGCGGATTCCTTTTTTCTTCAAAGCCTCTTGGTATGCTGCCATGCGGTATTGCCATCCTTGATCCGAATGTAGTATTAGTTCCGTATTATCAGGTATCTTTTTAAAGGCCCGATTTAACATCTCCATAACCTGTGAAAATCGTGGATGGTTAGAAATGTTGTAGCTGATAATTTCTCCATTATACAGATCTAATATGGGAGATAAATATATCTTCTGGCCATAGAGATGAAACTCTGTAATATCAGTAACCCACTTTTCATTGGGTTTTGCTGCTTGAAATTCGCGGTTTAACAGGTTTGGAGCAACTTTTCCTACATCACCCCGATACGAGTTGTATCTTTTCATTCGTACAAAGCAATGCAAGTTTGATTCTTTCATTAGTCTCATTACCGTTTTATGGTTGATGACCATACCCTGAAGCTATCTTTCCTAGCACTAGCCGATTTCTAACATTCTCAATCTATTCAGTCCGAGTCATCTATAGTCCATCTGTTTACCTTTTCACCCGTCACATAAGCCATTCATCCAACGTCGAGACGCCCCACTTCTATAATTGGGCATTCCCCCAGTAAACTTCTCCTTCACCGCGAAGTGTTCCGTTGGGGATTAGCGATAGTCTCCACTGGAGACTATCGCACTGGAGACTATCGCATCTGAAACCCGATGTTCGGCTTAGCAGAACGAGTTTACTTCACCTCAAATTCTCTTTGATTTTTTTGACCCCCAACAGTCTTGGAAAATTAGCCTAATTATTTTTAATATTCAGATATTTTAATCTGCAATAATCATGCCAGGTGTGTAAAAACTCAGGAAATATTTGTTTAGTGCGACGTGTACGCTGAAGAAGAACGACTGAAACAGGACGTTGAACATTAGATCTGTATATAAATGGTACAAAAGGACGATCTTTCAAGGAGATTTTGTGTGTAAAACACACACCCAGCAGTGGAAATTATGATGCAGTAATGTTAGTGGTGGTTAGCCGTCGGATAAAATTTATTATCTCTCCCGTAACTTCAGCATATTTTTCTTGCATACACATGTGCCCAGCACCCATGATAATTCTCAACTGGGAGTTGAGCAGATTGCCATTTAAAAACTGGGAATATTTTATGGGAGTCATGATGTCTTCGTCTCCAACTATAACTAAGCAAGGAGCTTTGATTTTTTCTACACTGAGTGCCCTATCAAATTTATTACAGGCCTCAAAATCCGCCCAATAGACAGCTGGGGACAGCTCATTCATTTCCCGCAATGCTTCTTTCCGTTGATCGTCTAGTGTCGATGAGCCATATAAATGATTGACATCTTTAAAGGGCATTTGTCCTGCAGCGAGGGAGTCTAAGATTCCCTTGCTTACCTTTAGTCGAGCGCCCGTTCCAATTAAAATAAGACCACGCAATTTTTCAGGATACTGCAGGGCAAACTCCTGAGCAATGGCACCACCCATCGAATGCCCAACCAGTACGAATTTTCCTAGACCTAACGCGCCAACAAAGTCATCGATGAACTCAGCCATTTCCTTAATATTGGAGAGCAAGCTCCCCTCTGATTTTCCATGGCCAGGTAAGTCCATAGCCCATGAGTTACATTTGCTATCAAAGATTGATAATTGTTCAGACCAACGCTGACTTGACCCACCCGCACCATGGACTAAAACGATCGGCAACGAATTTCCAATCGTACTCTCATAGTAAATGTTAATATCTTTAACAGTTACGTACGGCATTTGAACGGCTCATCTCCTTTATGTCTTTCTAAGATATGTATTTATACACCTTCTAAATTAACATTATAGTTGTTATTAGAGATGAGTCTAATGCGATGATCAGCCTAGGCTTCCTTGTATTAGATCTCGGTTGATCCGACAAACTATCTCCCCTTTGGCTAAAGAATTAATACAGTCTAGACACCCTATACAGCGAATAATCTTTTTGCCTGTCGCAATCTTATTCGGCCACTGTGGATCGGCTAAGATAGCTCTGCCGACAGCTACCAAATCGCATTTACCCTCCTGCAAGCTTAGCTCGGCGAGTTCTGGATCAGTTATTTTGCCGACAGCAATAACTGGAAGATTTATAGCTCGTTTGACATTAGCAGCATAATCAACAAATGGGGCTTGAGGATGTTCTTTAGCAGGTATAGGGCTGGATGGTACAGAGGCAATGCCTACTAGTTCAGGTATTGGTAGGCCGTAGGCCGAGACATGTAATCCGTCTGCACCAGCTTCTGCAAAAATATGAGCAATTTCAATGGCATCACTAGGTTTTAGGCCCTGTTCCCCATCTTCGTAGCCATGGAAACGAACCGTTACAGGGAAATCTTTCCCTACCTTCTTTTTAATTCCTATCACTATTTCGCGGATGATCCTTGCTCGCCCTTGGTTATCTCCTCCGTAAGCGTCTGTCCTGTCGTTAAGCAGCGGTGACAAAAAGGCACTTAACAAATAAAAGTGAGCGGCATGCAATTCCACTCCGTCAAAACCAGCCTCTCTTGCCCTTGCGGCAGCCAAAATGAAATTATTGACGACAACATGAATTTCAGTTTGGGACAAAGCTACGGTGGGCAGCTTGAGGAAAAAGGGGTTTTCTGAGGCCGAGGATGGTGGCACGCCGTTTATGCGGAGATTTGCTTTTGGTCCAGCGTGGCAGAGTTGTAAGAGGACCCTTGCACCTTCACTTTTTATCGCTTTGGCAAGCCTCGCCATTCCAGGAATTTGATCATCTGCCCATGCTCCGGCCGAATACCTTGCTAGCTTAGCTTGGGGGTGAACAACACCAGGCTCTAGAATGATCAAACCGACTCCACCAGAGGCCCGCTGGCGATAAAACTCCACCATCCGGTCACTAACCTTGCCGTCCGATTCAGCAAGCCCTGTAGTGATTGGGGGATAGACAATTCTGTTACGCAGCTGCAAACCCACGAAAGTAGTCGGAGTAAAAAGTAATTTAGTCATGGCAAAATCTCTCCATTCTGATCCTAATATAGTGTTGAATGTCCACACTTCAACTACATACGGAAATTATATCATATTTTGAATATTATGATAAATATTTTGCAGGATTTAATAACTCAGGAAAAGAAACCCCTCAAATGCCATTCTTTGTGGCTCTGAGGGGTATTAAAGTGCGATCACTTTTCCTTTCAAGTGCAGGACATCTTACTTATTTATGATCTTCCATCTTTTTACTAGCATCAGCAAAGAAGAGTGCCTGGCCGTATTTGTCTTTGCCAAAGGATCCAATAAGCTTTTATCGTGCCTCTATACGTTTTCGTCTAATCGTAAAACACCCCCGTCTCTCGGACATCATAGCCGCCCAGAGCAAGAACATCCTCCTGAAACGCTTTGCTTTGAATAACTGCTATCATAACCTTCATACGGGGTTCCTCTAGAAATTCTCGTGGAATCGCCAGATCATACCGCTCTTCCCCAACGAGCACATAATCTAGACCTAGTGCTTCAGCAGCACTTTGGATACCCAGTCCGACATCAGCGGCACCCGAGGCTACTGCTACTGCAACCGCTAAGTGGGTAAATTCCTCACGCTCGTAACCCAAAATCTGTTCTTTGCTTAGCCCTTGCGTCTGGAGTAGGTAATCTAATAGCACCCTCGTACCGGATCCGCCCTGACGATTGATAAATCGAACCCCTGGCTTGACTAAATCCGCGAGAGTCTTAATATCCCGGGGGTTTCCTTTCGGCACTATCAGGACTTGAGTTCTATACACTAAATTCATCAAGGCGACGTCTCTACCCGGCAAAAACCGATTCAAATACGAGCGATTGTACTCCCCGGTCTCCGGATTGAGCAAGTGAATCCCCGCAAAATGGGCTTCTCCCTTGCGTAGAGACAGAATTCCAGTAGACTCCCTACATGAGCTGAGGCAATGCCTCCTTGCCCACCCCTAGCCTTCATATGGCTACTCAATACATCCAACGTCAGATCATGCGACCCAATGCAGACGAGAGTTTCTTCTAGCTCTGAGACGGGTCGTAATAGCTCAACGGGTACGGTTTCTCCTTCATGAAACCCTTCCTGTAAGCGAGTCTTAATTGCGAATACTGCTAAAAAGCTTTAAATCGATTTCCCTTCACTAAATGAGTTTTTGTTTTATATTTTATATCATAACTCACCAGTTCTTTGATTGTTGGCTTTGTGCCACATATAGGACAATTCTCGTTTTTTGGCAAGGCTATCTCAGTTACTTTCATTGATAAACCGTCCAATAACAACAATCTTCCTGAAAGCGTTTCCCCTATTCCAATCATTATTTTAATAGCCTCGAGTGCCTGCATTGTCCCGATAATACCAGCGATTGCTCCCAGTATACCTTCATCTGAACACGATGGCATGACACCATCCTCAGGCGGGATTGGGTTAAGACATCTATAACAGGGTGAGACATCTGGAATAATCGTCATAAGCTTGCCTACAAACCTAACGACTGCGCCTTCCACCACGGGTTTTTTAAGAAAGTAGCAACAATCGCTTATTAAATACCTTGCCTGGAAATTATCAGTACAGTCGACAACAACATCATATTCACTGATAACCTTCTCGATATTTAGGTTGTTCAGCCCCAATAAATGTTTAATGATTTTGACATCAGGATTCAGCCTGTTTAACTTTTCTGCCGCAGAATCGACCTTTTTCTGGCCGATGTCTTCTGTGAAATGTAATATTTGCCTTTGTAGATTAGATAATCCTACGGTATCATAATCCGCTATACCAATCGTCCCGACACCTGCTGATGCTAAATAGAACAGAGCAGGAGAACCCAGTCCACCCGCCCCCACCACCAAAACTTTTGAGTTAAGAAGCTTCATCTGTCCCTTAAGACCAATATCCTTCAGGATGATCTGCTTGGAATATCTTAAAATCTGCTTATCATCCAGCACTTTCATCACCACCATAGTAGAATATAGTATATTTATCATGAAGCAAATATAAACACGCTTCTCAGAAGGATTAACCTCCGATAATAGGAGATAAGATCAGTACATCGTCTCCATCCTTCAGTTCCGTTTTTACTCGATCTTGATTCATAATATATTCATTATTTACTATCACCGCACAGCTTCTAAGCATATCGATTTGAGCAACATCAAGCCCCTCACTGATTTTAAGCATGAGTTCTTCAATATTTGCGGCTTCGAGAAGCCTTGTTTCATTACTACAATTTTCAAGGCCAAATATTTTAACTTGAATCATTTATACTCACCCCATAAGAGTATTTTCAGTTGATATCCGTTAAAGAATTGCATAGCAGAAACATCTGAGTGTTTCTGCTATGCGCAATGAATACTTGGTATTAATATAAGTCTTTGATTACAAAGTCAAGACCGAGCTCAGTCAATTTTTCTTTAGAAGGTTTGCCGTCTTCATTCCACTCTCTAGCAGTATAATATTCAGCGAGCATTTTATCGAGATCAGGAACTATTCCTTCATTAGGCCCACCGATCACAGAAGTCAGGACACGTAATGGCAGGGCATCATCCTTCCTTGTCATTCCAAACTTGCTGTTAAAGGCCCTTTGGAGATTGAAAATTCTTTCGCCAGTCTTTAAGACTGACTTGGAATCATACTGATAACCCGTCGCTTCAGTAAGAATAGTCGCTAATTGAGTCGGGCTTATGGCATACAACGTGAAAAAGCAGATAATGGATCCGTTTACTGCTGTACAAAAGTCCTGGACTCCTTTTACTAATAAGCTTTTCCCTTCTTCTTGATGCGGTGGCAACACTCCGACAACACCCGCTTCTGGCATGTCTCGGCTTCCATCCCACCCGCCGATATAACCATGGCAGTGACAGCCGCCACGGGGGGATGTGGCATAGGTAACAGCAAATCCGGAATAAGCTCTTGGGTCATGCATGGGAAGCTCCATTCCTTTGACATGGACTGCAAAATCTTCGCTACCTTTACCTATTACAGATGCAGCGTGCCTCGTTCCTTCTCCCAGCAGTGCTCCAATGCCTTCCTTGTTCATAATTAAATTGAGCATGGCCTGCATAGCGTCTTGATTTCCCCATTTTAGATCAATTCCGCCAAGCTCTTCTTTAGTGAGGATTTCTTTCTCATAGGCTTCCATTGCAAAGGTTATCCCAGCTCCTGCAGAAATCACGTCAACACCTTGTTCGTTACAAAGCATGTTAAAATAGGCAATTGACTCAAGGTCATCGTTCAAAGCATTTGAACCAAATGCGCCTATAGCCTCGTATTCAGGGCCGCTTCCTTTCATCTCGTAGGGTCCGTCAGGTATTTCTACATATCTTGCACAATGGATTGGGCAAGCATGGCACTCAGGTGCATGTGGTTCTACCATTGTATTTGTCATATACGGACCAGCAATTTGATTGTATTTGTTCCAGGTTCCAAGAGCGAAGTTCTTAGTTGGTGCATCCCCGCTTCCAGGCGCAAGTGCCATTCCAATAGCTGTTCCATATTTCCCTAAAGAAGCTGTGATAGGCGCATTTTTTATATTAGTGATCGTTTCTTTAACAAGTTCTTTCCAGGAATCTTCCTCAAATTTTGCAACTTTGTTGTCTCCCGCCACCAGAATGGCCTTGAGATTCTTGGAACCCATTAAAGCCCCTGCTCCACCACGACCAATTGCTCGCGCAGAGTCGTTGATGATACAGGCGATTTTAATCATTTTCTCGCCTGATGGTCCGATTGCCGCAACACTAGATTTTGGTAGACCACATTCTGCTTGGACTGCCTCGATGGTATCTGTGACCTTCTGCCCCCACAGTTTAGAAGCGTCCTTTATTTCCACCGAGTCATTGTTTATGCAAATATATACAGGATCTTTAGACTTGCCCTCCACGATGATCGCCATATATCCCGCTTTCCTCAGGACAAAGCCAAATTTACCTGACGAACTGGAATCTAACCAAACTCCCGTAAGAGGAGACCTGCACGACACATTATACCTTCCTGAGGTTGGGAAGTAGCCCCCATTGAGAGGTCCCACTGAGAACATAAGCTTGTTGCTTCCATCGAACACATCATCGCATACTGGAATTTCATCGTAGAGGTATCTAGCAGCGAGACCTGCCCCTCCGATATAATCTCGAAGATATTCTTGAGGAATGTCTTCAGTGGTAATCTTTCCGTTCGTTAAGTCTACTCTTAATAGCTTATCTAACATTTTTTTACCCTCCCAAATTTAATTATCATTAAATATAAAACGAAACATTCTCTAATCACTAACTCATTGGATTCTTCCTAATTGCACAAAAATACAATAAAGCAGCGGAAAAATAGGCTGACTTATTGTATTTTTCCTATCTCCCTGTTCGCTGGAGGCTTAACCATTATTAGTTAAGCCTCACAGTCATTGTAAAACAACCACAGGCTTCCAGGTTTGGAAGTTCAATTGTTAAATGATTTACTTACTCTGATTTGTCTCGATTTACCACTCCAAAGCTTACTTTTCTCCTCGGACGTAAGCTTCTTCCAGCATACCAATAATCGCACGTTTACTTGCCTTCGTTGGGTAATAGAAGTAAGTTGTGTCCTGAATGACCAAATCTGCGACATCGGAGAAGGAATCTCGTCCAATGTTAAGGTCTTGTAGCGATGGAATACCGACCTTGACATTTAAGGCATGCAGGGCATCACCCACCGCCTGTCCTATTTCTGCTGCGGTAGCATCATCTTTAAACTCTAACCCCATCGCGATTCCAACTCGTTTAACGTGTTCCGTCTCTGAAGGAGAGATAAATTTCATAACGGATGGGAGGGCAATGGCGCATGCAGCTCCGTGAGGAACATGGAATTTCGCACCCAAGGAATGACCAATACCGTGACCCATATGAACTGTAGCGTCAGTAAACGCAATTCCAGCATAGGTGGCCGCAAGCATCATATTCTCTCTTGCTTCAATATTGGAGCCGTCTGCAACAGCGATCGGAAGATATTTACAAGCAAGGGCAATGGCCTGTTCAGCAAACATGGCCGAATACTCGTTCCAATTGCGCTTGATGGTAAGTGCTTCAGTAGCATGGGCCATGACATCCATTCCTGTCGCAGCGGTTGGATAAGCAGGAAGTCCTATTGTCAATGAAGGGTCTAGGATCGCCACATTGGCCGTGCAACCTTCACCATAGATAATCGTTTTTCTATGTTCCGTCGAAGAGGTAATAACGCCCATATTAGTCATTTCGCTGCCTGTCCCAGCTGTCGTCGGAATCATGACCATAGGGGTTCTTGATAGGTTATATACCGTGTTTATCCCATATTGAGTAATACTACCTGGGTTCGATAACAGAATATTAATCCCTTTTGCTGTATCCATGGAACTCCCACCACCGATAGCAACGATCCCATTAACCTTTTCTTTTCTACCAAGTTCTCCTGCTTCGTTTACCACTGTATCCGGAGGATCAGCCACTACACCATCATAATGAATGACTTCAATGCCTTCACTTTCAATAACTTTGACAATTTTGTCCACGAGGCCAGCTGCCTTCACGCCTTTATCATAGACGCAAATTACTTTAGTGCACCCTAATTTCTTTAGTTTCGTCCCTGCTGTTAGTGAAGAATTTACTCCAAAGATCAGTTCTGGTTTAACTAAAATATTAAATCCGTTCATTAAATCGAACCTCCCAAACTTTATTTTGCATCTGCATTAATATATATTGCAAATTTTATGCCAGTATATATTTTTATTGATAATCTTTTCCGGAGATACACTTAATCTTCACGTTTTCGATCTTCCACTACCTGGATAAGCCCGAATAATGCACCTTAGCGGCCTACATGATGAGATGTCCACAAATCTTGAAGCTGCATAAAATAAAAACCCTCCGCACTGGCTAATCCGCCTGCAGAGGGTCACAATACTTATTAAAATGGATACAAAAGATGCAGGTAAACAACTACTGTGTCTGAATCAATAATGAGTATCACATCATTGATGTTATTTAGGATTCCAAATAAGAATTCACGATCCCATTGCGGAATAATACTGGTTGTTATTGCATGGGCTACTCCACTCATTTTAGTCCCCCATCTCTTTTCTGTGTATATTTAGTATACATCAAATTCTCTGAAGAATCACTTTTTTATTTACTCTTCGAACTAATCTTGCATCCATGTTTGCAAAAAGATGTTAGGAAGGGCAGAGAACTCAAAATAGGCCACGTCTTCATATGACGATGGCCTATTTTTCCGGATATTCTACTTTTATTATCTGCATGAACGCAACATTACTCTATAGGCATTGACTAGCTTCTTCTAAATGACATCGTGAACAGTTTTATCCCACTGACTGGCCAGAAGCTCAAGATGAAACACGGTGTCTCCAAACATAGCTTCTGAAGCAAGCGCACGCTTGTAATATAGGTGAATATCGTGCTCCCAACTAAAGCCTATCCCCCCGAGTATCTGTAAAGTAGCTGCTGCCTTTCTGTACATGTTTCCTACGTAGGTTTTAGCCATAGATGCTGCCTTGCTTACTTCCTGCGGATTGCCATCTATCGTCCACGCTGCATACTCTGCGATGGATCTTGAGCTTTCTACTTGCAAAAGCATCTCGGCACATTTATGTTTAATTGCTTGGTACGAACCTATGGGCTGTCCAAACTGAACTCTGACTTTTGCATATTCAACTGCTATTTCTAATACTTTCTCACCGCCACCCAGCATTTCCAGGCCCAGGGCAGCATTGGCTCGTGTCAACATGTTTTCTATTGCTGGCCATCCTTGTCCTGCCTTCCCTATTAGTTCTGCGCTAGAAACTGTTTTATTCACGAAGGAGACTGCACAAAGTTTCCTCCCCTGGTCCATGGTCGGCAATTGTTCAACTCTGACGCCTTCAGTCTGTGGGTCAATTAGGAAAAGAGAAATTCCTTCACCCTCAGCATCGAGATTTTCGGTCCTCGCCGCGACAATGATTAAATCGGCAATATGAGCATCTGGCACAAAGAGCTTTGTCCCCTGTAATATATAGTGGTCGCCCTTTTTGCTCGCAGTGAGTTTGATACCCTGGACTCATTGTGAAGTTCACGTCTTGCTACCTCCTTTTACTCCAACTCGTTTAAGAATTTTATGACGGGCGGAGCAGCAAGCAGATCCTTGAACTTGGCTCCAGCCTCTTTGAAATGAGCTGAATGTCGATGATCAGCCATAGCCTGCTCATCTTTATATTTCTCCATTATTATAATTTCAGTGGGGTCATTCGCTGTAACATGGGCGATGTACATTGAGTTTCCTTCTTCTTTGGCTCTTACCACACTTGCCAGTTGGGCGCAAGTTTCGGCTAATTCGGTTTCTTTGCCCAGATGGGCTTTTAAGACAGCTAAAATGGTTATCATTTGGACTCCCCTCTCTTTATCCTCGTTCGAGACTCCCACTTCTATAAGTGGGTGTTCCTTATTCTGCTTCGGTGGGGGTAGAATCCCCCACCGAAGTCCCGATGTTCAGCTTTAGCTGAACGAGTTCACTAACTTGTTAATCGTATATTACTACTCCTTTTAGAGATCCATTTTTTCTCTGAGTTCTGCGATTTTAGTCTGGGCCATTTCCAATCGAGGATCGAGAACATGGGCCATCATGTATTCATTCAGAGCTTCCTGCAATTCACCAGCTCTTTCCTTGACAATACCCTCCCCTAAATGCCTCAGCGCTAAGTTCTCATGGTCCATATCGTCCTCGTTATGTCCGATGTGCACAATTTTCAGCCTCCTTGCGGCACGCGAAATTCAAATTCACATAATCCGCTCTCGTCTGCAGCCTTACTGCACGTCATGTTTAAGGGCGTTCCCGCTTTTTCTGCAGCTACCCCGTTCGCTGCCAAACAGAAAACATGGCAATTATTCAGCCCTTTTTCTGCAAACACTTTACCAAGGCTGCAGTTGAAATTGCGCACTTTAAGAGCCTTGGTCGTCGCTTCCGTGACATTCCAAGCATCTCTTGGGCGTAGGGCTAAGATACCTAGTTCAATATAACGTTCAAAAACATGGGGAAAGCGGATCCCGGTTTGCTGAGCAACTTGTTCAACCATTTCACCCGTTCTGTCTCTATAGACATCAGAATCAGCTTCTCTGATTAATAAGCTCATAAATAATCTTCCCTGCTCTGCCAAAAAATTGTCGCTAGTCTCTTCCTCTGGACTAAACAAATGATCAATGGGAAATTCCTTGGCAACCGCGTAGATAAGTTCCTTGGGCAAATCATACTCGTGATGCTCGTCAGGGTCTACTTTCAACCGTCGACCAGGTGCAACCTCCGTACTGGGGTTGCCTTTGACTTTTTGTAAGATCTTAAAATCCAAAGCCATATTTAACTCCCCTTCGTTCCTGTCATAGTGGCAAACTTCACGGTTTAGGAATTGCGCTCCTTTAATTGGATCTCCCGTTCCTCTCTATATTTATGGGCTAACTGCTCGCTGGGTACAAATTCTATGTGTATCGCATCGGTTGGACAAACCTTTACACAGTCGCCACACCCGGAACACTTGTCAAAATATCGTCCTACTATTCGATATTCACTAGTTTCAGTTTCCCGCCCTTTCCATTTCTTCGTGGGTCCGCACACGAAGACTACTGAAGGGCACACGCTTAAACACTGTCGACAAACCAAGGGATCTTTGCATAACGTATAATCAATGCCGATCTGAGCAATCATTTAGTCCCCCCCTTTACCAGTTCTCAGCTAATCCGGGCATACTTTGCCTGTCTATTAGTTCGATAGACCCGCTTGGGCAAGCCGTCACACATAGTCCGCATCCAAAGCACTGATCCATGTCAACATAGGCTTTGCTGGTGTAGACCTCCAAGTTAAGTGCTTTAAACTGGCAACGCCCCAAACAACTTTTGCACCCTGTGCATTTTTCCCGATCAACTTTGGCCACCGTATGGCCTTTCAACAAAAATTTAAAGTTATAATCAATCCGGTTGCGCACAGCGACGCAGCCAGGATACTCACATTGGCACAGTCCTCCAATGTAGGGCGTTCCGAACACGTCAACGGTCTGCACTCGCCCATCTTTGTGGTTCATCATGGCCCATTCTTTAGCTTCCTCTGGGGTAATAAACTCTACCCCGCCTCGATAAGTCTCGGGCCAGCGTTCCCACTTATACATGCCAGGACCGATTCCCATGCACGTGAAGTTCTCATCGTCCGGCATACCGCGCTGAACTCGGCGGCATCCGCACGTCATTTTGGCAAGGGGATACGCGATGTCCAAAATCTGTAGATACTCGTCCAGAGTTACTACTTGTCCAAAATGAGTTTGATAGGCAAGTTCCAGAGCTTCTCGTTTGATTTCTTCTTCCCAGGCAAGATCCCCGCTAATGCGAGCTTTGACTAACTCAGCCACCACTCCTGCCCCCATGCCTGCAGCCTGTGGATCAACATCAGAACCCGCAGATTCGTGACCTTCCTTGCGCACCTTATAAAGGCGTCGAGCATAGTTTTCTGGATTAAGATACCATTTATCGCCATTACCATATTTTTCACATACCCAACACATTCCATGATACCTCCTTCTTCTTAGTCGGAAATTTCCGATTGGCATCTTCCCACTTACAAATGCAATATTCATGCCATTAAAAAAATTGTGCCCCGCGTAACTCGTTTTCCTGTACGTATTTCAAGTACTCTTTAAAACGTTGATGAAAATCCCTATCCTTTTAATGAAGAGCAGCTCTTAGGTAGGATTTCACACCCAAGAGCTGCTCTTTATTAACCCCTCACGTTTGGCTTACCACAAGGTTCGATACTAAATAATCTCTGTCCTTACTTAAGTTTAATTGGCTGCAGCTACTTGGATCTTTGCCTTTTCCTCTTCTACCAGCTGGCGTCGTAAAACTTTTCCAACGATAGTCCTAGGCAATTC
>DASRMA010000164.1:0-2548 GCA_035648155.1 Desulfosporosinus sp. | reverse complement strand
TCTAGGTTAGTTGCCTTCATTGCTTCTTTGTCAAGCATCATCAAGTCATTCGGACATGCATACATACAAGCAGTCTTGTCTTGACCTTTACATCCGTCACACTTTTCTGCAATTACAAAACTTGGCATAGTTCTTACCTCCAATATTTTATCTATTTCAAGTACTCTTACATCTATTAAGTGGGAGTTTCCAGCTCTGCTTCGGTGGGGGTAGACTCCCCCACCGAAATCCCGATGCTCAGCTTTAGCTGAACGAGTTAACTAATAATATAGAACTTAAAAGTTCTTATATTCAGGAATCTAGATAGCGTTTGCCAGGATTTCCGCAATATCTAAGGCCTTAAGTTGCTCACCGACTTCACGAGCAGCGATTCCATCCACAATCATAGTGAGACAGAACGGACACGCGGTACCAACATAATCGGTTTTTACAGCGATAGCCTCATCTGTACGCATTTCATTAATACGTTGTCCTTCGTTCTCTTCAAGCCACATGCGGCCACCACCGGCACCACAGCAGAAGCTCTTCTCGCCAGTATGGGCCATTTCTTTGATTTCTAAGCCGACAGCCTTAAGCAGATCACGAGGTTGATCGTAAATCTGATTATAGCGGCCTAAATAACAAGAATCATGGTAAGTGATTGATTTACCATGGCTTTGGTTGAGTTTAAGCTTACCTGACTTAACCAAATCTAGAAGGAATACAGTATGGTGAATCACTTCGAAGTCTCCACCCAACTGAGGATACTCATTCTTTAACAGATTATAACAGTGAGGACATTGAGTAATGATCTTCTTGACCCCATGTCCTTTCATGACTTCAATGTTTTCTGTGGCTAAAGAAAAGAATAAATATTCGTTCCCTAATTTACGAGCTGAATCTCCGCAGCATTTCTCTTCATTTCCTAGGATGGCGAAATGAACGCCTGCTGCTTGGAGTAACTTAACCAAGGAAGCGGAAACTTTTTGATTGCGGGCATCAAAGGCACCTGAACAACCGGGCCAATACAAATACTCCGCCTCAGGATCTTCTTCGAAAGTTTTCACCCCAAGGGAGGTAAGGTAATCAGCACGTGTGCTCCAACCAATACCCCATGGATTACCGTTATTCTCCATGTTTTTGAAGGCCAATTGAGCTTCCGAAGGGAATCGGGTTTCCATGAGTACCAAGTTGCGACGCATGTCAATAGTTTTGTCGACATGTTCAACGAATATAGGACACTGTTGTTCGCAAGAACGACACGTCGTACAAGCCCAGAGGTCTTCTTCAGTAATCACTTCGCCTATGAGTGCCCGACCAGTCCACTCTTCAACTTCGCTTGCCGCAGCGGCTTCTTGACCGGCAACTTGAGTCGCGTTCGCAACTTTTTTCGCTACCGCAACCACTGCGCCAGTTTCTTCCATAAGAACCTTCATGTCCTGAATAATCTTTTTTGGGTTGAGGTGCTTCCCACTCAAATAAGCAGGGCAGTTATCCTGACATCGTCCACAACGAATGCAGGCGTCAGTATTAAATAATGCTTTCCAAGAAAACTCACGCAATTGGCTTTTCCCAAACGTTTCGAGATCTTCATCTTCAAAGTCAATTGCTTCTGGAATACCGATGGGTCCACGTTTGCGGAGAAATTGATTCGCCAAGCCAAGTAGAATATGAAAAAGTTTAGAGTGCGAAAAATATGCAATAAATGTCATCGCGAGCACGAGATGGAACCACCAGAGAAACACGTGCAAGGACAAAAGTTGCGCTTCATTTAGCATGGCCTTAAGAGGGATCGCCATCCACTGCCCAACAAATGCCCACGCAGCCCAAGGATCCCCTATTGCGGCGATACGTACGCCTTGAATAACAAAGCCAGTAAGCAAGATGGTGAATAATAGAGCAAGGGTGATAGCGTCATCAGGCTTATTGTCTAAGCGATCTGGTCTTATAATATAACGCCGGTATGCTGCGACCATAATAGCAATCATGGCAATAAGACCAAATAAGTTCGAGGTTAACTTAATGAATAGATAAAGCCAACCATTGAAAATTTGCATAGCAAAATCAGCCTGTAGTGTGATAATTGCTGTTGCAAACGCTAAAAATACAAACCCAATGAATAGTCCGAAGTGCATTAATCCGGGGTAAGGATCTTTGAGAATTCGTTTGTGAAAAATTCCATAGGTAATAACGTCTTTGATTCCTGATCCAACGTCTTTCCACCGATTTTCAGGTTGTCCAAGTTTCCAGAGTATCACGCGATTATACACACCGTAACTAAAGATAACAAGCGCAATGATGAACAGTAAATAAAGCCAATGTTCCCCTTCAATGTTCCAATACACTTCACGTGTCGCTGCGTTCATTCATCTCTCCCCTTGTCCTATTTATCGAAAGCGCCTTTGAGAGGCGCTTTGCTAAATGTTTTTAGACCCTTACTTGCACAGTGGAGCAAAATCCTCTATTATAGAAACATTCTATTGTAATGGGGATGAGTACATGTCGGGTAAGAGTCGCGATAAATCGCGGCGTAAAACACCATGGGATAAGGAAACAGAGTTGACGCCGA
>DASRMA010000163.1:0-10190 GCA_035648155.1 Desulfosporosinus sp. | reverse complement strand
CCGATATCGCTCCAACCCTTTGTTTTATGCCACGCCCGAATCATCGCTGCGTTGACTGGAACGAGCTTGCCTGAGCGCCGTACTTCCGTGGGACTTGCGGTGTGGTGTATCACTATCTTTTGCCAATCCATCCTAGTTCCCTTCTTTCCTACCCTCTAAGGACGGCAACGGCTTTGGCAAGGTCCGTAATGCTTACAGACAGTTCGTTCAACTTTCCTTCAATGCGCACGAGTAAATAAGTACTCACTACGATGGGGAAGCCAAAATTACCAATAAGCTTTAACATCTCTTCCATGCGATTCCCTCCCTTTCAAAGTCTTCTCTCCATGGTTATGCTCATGACTTGATTCAAGTGTTTGTCAATAAGAGGAGGAAAGACTTTTAACGATCCTCCTCCTCAGGCTCACTGATAACCTTTAGGCTACGGGTGCTTCATATAAATCATCAGTCGTCGTATCGACGAGCTTGATATCTCGCTTGGAAACGAGCGCACCACCGGTGGTTAGAAAAATATCCTTCACAATCATTTGATCCATGACGGCTTCGATTTCCGCTCCTGTCAAATCAAGTCTAGGCTCCGGTAATGTGAAACTTACCGCACTTCCTAAAGTATTGTTAAAGATCATGCGCAGAATTTTTTTGCTGGTACTAGCCATTGTTTTCCCTCCTCTCTTTACAGCCTACTAGCCTTATTTCTGGTCCTGACTTATTCCGCCAAGTCCACTCGATTGTCCCGACGCACTCCGGTTAAGGGATAGTCCTGAAGTCCGTAAAGCGCATTGGCCACGTCAAATATGTCTTGATCCAGGGCAACGGATTTCACATTTGGGAAGCTGCGTTGGCTGAGTTTCGGAGCGCCTTCCGCGGTCAAACCTATTTGATAGGTTACGACCATTACTGAGTCTTTAGCAGTAGCAATAACAGCCATTTTTTTCACCTCCTTTCGGCCTAATTCGGGTCTGCAACAAACGTTTTCGAAAAACGAACAGCAGCCGGCTTCTGCCGACTGCTTTGTTTGGGAAGGGATATTCACCGATCTCTAGGGCAGATAGAGATCATGCGAACTGTTCCCTGCCCAAGAACGTTTGTTCTATATTTAGTATACTCGATGGTAAATATTTCTGTCAACAGTTCCACCGAAGGTAGGTAATGAAATCACACCTAGCCGATCTTGGCACGCTTTAGAAAGCGTAAATCCTCCCAGGACTCTCTAATCGCCGCCACGTCTTGGAGGCACCTAACTCCTTGTTCATGCCAATTGCGCAGGATACCCAGGACGTAACCCATTCGTCGATTGTCGGCTGCCACGGCACAGCGGAGCGCTTCCACAAAGAGTTCTTCGGTATAGCCAAGGCGCTGGAAACGAACCAACCCATCTTTTTCATAAGGAGTTAGGGCATGTCCCACTTCTTGTACCCAGTGAATAGCAAATTCCAGCAGACTGACCCCTTCGTTACAACGTTGCTCGTTCTTCGTTGCTTCGTTACTAACGTTATTAATATGAATTTTATTATAATTACGGTTTAACGGATAACGTAGTAACGCGTGCTTATCCAACAGAGTTGGATAAGCTACGTTCTTAGTAACGTCTGGTCTAGGGAATACTCCGTCTTCTCTAGACCTATGATCGCGTTCACTCGGTGAGACAGTTCCTGTCTCATTGCTTGTACCAAAGCTTGTCCCAACTCCTGTCCCACTGTGTGTCCCCAATTCTGTCCCACAACTTGTCCCAATCCTTGTCTCATTACTTGTCCCACAACTTGTCTCATTACTTGTCTCGCTATCTGTCTCATAAGCGACCCTGGAAATTTCTCCAGTACAGGCCAATAATCTTAATTTTAAATTGCGAATTTTCCCTTGTTTCACTTGTAACCCTGATTGCGAAGCCATCTGCGTTTCCGACTTAAGCACGGATTTAAACTCCTCCTGCTTGCTTCCTTCAGGAAAACCTACTTCTAACGTTGACTCCTGATCTGGCCAAAGTGTGACTTCTAGTAATTTTCCATTTCGCACGATCCGCAAGATGCCAAGCTCCTCCAACTTGGCTTTGGTTCGTTCAAACGTTTTGCGCACATGAATTCCGGCCACCGACCGCCATTCTTCGGCCGTGAGTCTAACGATACAAGAACTTGTTGGGGATTGTCCCTGGAATTCTGCCGAATGCTGAAGCCTCCGCTTTAATTCTAGAACCGCAATCAATGCGACACCACTTGCTCCTACTTGAGTTCCCATCGATAAATTCAGTAACCGTTCTAGCCCTACCCATGCATCCATCGTTTCTCGCTCCTTTATAATTTAAAGTTCATCTCAGTATTCTTCGGCTTTTAATCCATTAAATCTGTCCAGCTTAGCCCAACGACTTGAGCAATCTTTCTGGCCCAAGTTGGGCTCATTGGGCGTTTTCCGCGTTCTAAGTCACTAATGATCGTGGCTGAAATACCCACCTTCTCCGCTAATTCCTTTTGACTTCCAATGGTGGCTCTGAGTCGTGCTTCTCTCATTATTTTTCCAGTAGAGATTCCTTCTTTGCCACTCATGCCTTTAGCTCCTCTCCCACTTACATTACGTTCGAACATAACGTTCGATTCTAGCTTAAAAAGAACAGTTCATCCACGGTAACCTCGTATAAATCATTTTTGCCTGAGCTCTTTTAACTTGGTATATCTCATAGTGTTCCCCCTCACTTTTCGAATATTATGTTCTGTCGTTATTCTATCGAACCTCTAGTTCACTTGTCAACCGAATATTTTGTTCTACATATTGACGATTTCGGAACGTTTTGTTATAATCAAGGTATTAAAGACGGAGGTGTCCGAATATGTTGTTCGGCGATAGATTACGAAAGCTACGGGAAAAAGCAGGCTTGACCCAAGCTGAACTTGGTCAAATAATTGGTGCTTCTGACCGTGTTGTTGGTTATTATGAAGCCAATGACCGTTTCCCTAAAAAACCTGAAACACTGCAGAAAATCTCTGAAGTGTTCCAGGTATCAGTCGACGTTCTAGTGGGTAACGACGGGACCTTTATTCAAAGTGCTTTCCAGCAATTCGGTTATACTGGAGGAAGACAAGCCAAAGAAGTGCTCAATGATGTTCAAACGCTCTTTGCGGGTGGTCAACTGCCCGAAGACGATCAGGAAGAGTTTTTCCGTCTGATTACAGAAATGTATTTCGAAGCGAAGAAAAACAATAAGAAATATGGGCGCAAAAAAGAAGACGCGTAACCATATTTGTCGGGATGGGTGGATGCCATGGACAACATCATCAAAGTAGCTGATGCATTAGTTCGGCGTTATAAGACGAGAAACCCTTTTCAAATTGCCTATCATCTTAATATTACGGTTAAGCATGCAAGTTTTTCTCAACTCAAAGGGTTTTACAACTATTCGTATCGCAACAGATTTATTGTCATTAACTCCCGTTTGAATGAAGTTGAGCAAGCTATAACCTGCTCACATGAACTCGGACACGATCGCCTCCATCGCAAACAGGCCAGGCTGGGTCTAATGAAAGATCATTATATCTATAACATGACAGATCTCTACGAACGCGAAGCAAATCTTTTTGCTGCCCAACTTCTCATTTCTGATAGGGATTTTTTGGACTATGCTAGTATGAAATACACCCATGCTCAAATCGCAGCCGAACTGAATGTTCACGAAGAATTAGCCATCATCAAGGGGACTATTCTCAACAAGCAAGGACATTGTCTTAACCTTCCCTATGTACCAAACTCGACCTATTTGGCGGAAAAATGCAGTGAGAGTTTCAGTACCTATTATGTAAATCAGGCCAAATAAGACTATACTTCACCATCCGGTAACCTCACCGCAAAGTGGGCATCTTGCTCATAACCCCGTTCACCCCAATAACCAATATGGACTTCTTCACCACTTAAGGAGAGAAGGGCCCCTAAAATTGTCAACCCAGCGCCTATGACTGTACGGATGAAGGTTTTCCGGGAATAAAACGGCTGGGTGTTGCGCTGGGATAAAAGACTGCCTTCTGCCCCGTTTCTCGCTTCGCTCCCGGCGTGGTTGCTTAAACCGTTCGCCATAATACAGATATAGACGAACACGCTGATGATTGCGGGGGGTAGCCCATTTCTCGGAACCCATCGGTGGTGAAATGAATCTTGTGATATATCGTGAGCGTTGCCCATCCTCGTCGGCTCTCCTGGAATAAAGGCTCAAAAGCTTTAAATCTCGGTTAGAATCTATGTTTAATTATCAAAAGGAATTCCATCAATGCACTTATTGTAAAGAAAGTCCGTTATTTTATCTAATTTGTTTGTTTCGTAAAATTCGATCAAGAAACCTGTAAATTCCCTTTGATGCTCAATAGGAATCGTGATTATTCCCGCCCCATTAGCAATCATCACATGATTTCCCGCAAGCATACCCGTTCTTTTGTTGCCATCGAGAAACATTTGTCTGCGCATACAATAAAGCATTAAAGTAATGGCTCTTTCTGTAGGGCTTTCAATCTTTAAAACATCTGCAAGTTCCTCTTTAATGATAGCTACAATAGGTAAGTCGGGTTTCCATGTTGTGCCGCCTATCGAAACAGAAACATTCCTCACGAACCCTGCATTGGTGATCAAACTATCACCGCCGACAATCTGATTGATTTTACAAATAAAAGGATAGTCGGTGGGGTAATCTGCGTTTTCCAAAACAAAATTCCATGAATGTTTTAGGTTGTTAATAGCCACCGTATCTTTGACGCTCACGCCTTGAACAGTCAAGCCATTAAAGATTGCTTCCGTATCGGGATAAGTAACCCCAATACCTTCTAATCTTGCGCTTTTCCACATATAGTCGATAATATTTCTTTTTGCAACAAAGATATTTTGTTCTACGGTCATATTGAATTTATCTTCCATCTCAACACACCTCTTCCCTAATTTTTCGTATCCTCAATGTCAAAAACATTCTAAATCATACAATAATCTGTCTAACCAAGTTTCGTTATTGTGTTCCTGGATGGATCTGATAGTTTGCATCAATTTTTGATCGCGCTGATCTTGTGTTAGGTTTTGAGCATAGTTAGCGGAAATAAATTTCAGGACTTCTACAACATATGGATGATATTGACGTTTTCTACCTTCATCCGTTGCTGAGAAAAAGCTTAGGAAAGTGTCACGGTAAAATTGCGCTGTTTATCCAACCGTTAGACTCCCACTTCTATAAGTGGGAGTGGTACCCCGTTACCCTGCTTCGGTGGGGGTAGAATCCCCCACCGAAGTCTCGATGTTCAACTTTAGTTGAACGAGTTCACTTCATGCGAACTTATTCGTATGACTATATAAGTACAGAAATATTTTAAAAATAGTAGATTATATCCGTAAACTCAAGGAGAGTGTCTTGGAAATTTATAAACGTGTGCGGCAAAGAACAATCGAAATGGATGGAATCCCCTGCTTTTAACACGTATTCCGAAGAACTGTATTTGAGTGTCAGTTCACCGCTTACCACAAGAATATATTCGTGTGTTTTGGCTGCATGTCCTTCCGATTCCCGTTCAGAGTGCGGCTCCATTTCTACTTTGAAGAACTCAAAGTTTCTATTTGGATTTGTTGTATAGTAGCAATAGGAACGAAAAGAATTATTGTTTTCAGATTGTTCTTTGCTGTCAGGTTTTCGTATCACAATTGCATTTTCCATGGGCGTATCTATTAATTTTGAATAGGGAACTTGAAGTCCAATTGCGACTTTCCAAATGGTATTGATGGTTGGATTCGATTCCCCTTTTTCTATTTGACAAAGCATCGCTTTACTAACGCCTGATAGTTCAGACAATTGGCCTAAGCTTAAATTCCGTTCATTCCGCAAATTCTTTAAATTATTAGCAATAGTATTGTTTAAATTCATAATGCGTTTGGCGAGGAAACCACTACGCCTTCAGGCTAGTGGTTTCCTCGCCAACCTCCTTTACGTATACTATTTCTCACTAGATAAAATTGTTTTACACTCTAGTGAATAACAGTTATCATTTACCTTTCGTACAATATAACTAACGATTGACAGTTATAGTTCACTATCGTACAATATAACTAACTAATGTTAAATATATTGTATTATACTATTTCTGGAATCGCAAGTATTCTGTTTTCGAAAGGAGATTTAGCGTGAAAAAGGCAAAAGTTCTTTTTATACTTTCAATGCTTATTGTTGGAAGCATTGGTTTGTTTGTACGTAGCATTCCGTTTACTTCTCCTCAAATTGCTTTGGTTCGAGGCGTTGTTGGCAGCATATTTGTGTTTGTATTTGGTTTTGTTTCCCACCAAGAGATTTTATGGAAAAGAATAAAGGCAAATTTATTGGTGTTGATTGTTTCTGGAATTGCTCTCGGTGTCAACTGGATACTATTGTTTCAAGCTTATAAATACACAACAATATCCACAGCAATGATATGTTACTATTTTGCACCTGTTCTTGTGATACTTTTATCGCCGTTGATACTGAAAGAATTCTTGAATACAGTAAAAGTTTTCTGCATTCTGTTCGCACTGGGAGGAATGTCCTTCATCGTTGGCGTAGGCGGCCATTCTGCAGGATCAAACGATTTTTTAGGAATTATTTATGGCCTTGGTGCCGCCGTTTTTTATACTATGGTTATCATTCTGAATAAGTTTTTAAATAATATTTCTGGTATAGAACGCTCTTTTACGCAATTGGCAGTTTCAGCCGTATCACTGCTGCCATATGTTTTGTTGAGCGGTGGAATACAGTTATCCGATGTCACTACGATATCAATAATACTGCTCATTGTTGTCGGTGTTATTCATACAGGTGTTGTATATTTGCTTTATTTTTCCTCTATGCAGGACTTAAGCAGTCAAACCGTTGCCGCTTTAAGTTACATAGATCCTGTTGCAGCGATTCTGATGTCGAGCATTTTTCTACATGAGAAAATGACATTTTTACAGATGTTCGGGGGAATTTTAATTTTGGGTGCTACCTTTGTAAATGAAATATATGGGACAAAAGGTAGTACTGATAAACTTGAAATCAATGGTTAATTAGCAACCGGTAGAGTTTCGTAATTTAAGATTTTTGCAATAATATAAACCCTAAATCCATTAACTAAAGTAAATTGGCCATTATCCAGAGGGCGAACATTGGTTGGTGATTTGATTCCACTTCTTATAAAGCCTTTAAAATTTTTGAATCCCTGTAATATAAGGATAACTAAACATGAGGGAGGTTCAAACTTTTGAAGTTTTCTTGGGTCTTTAGGACAGCTCTTAAAAGTCAATGATAAGCATCATCTACTGAATGGGGCAGGGGCTATCGCTTGAGAATTTAAACACCTTGGAATCGACTCATAAAAAAATTTAAATATGTGTTGACTCTAAATTGAACGATTGGTATCATAAGGAAGTAGTTTCTTGTCTAAAATTGTTGTAATGGAGGAGCATGAATGGCTTTAGCAGAACAACCACCGACTGGTAAGAAGACCCAAAAAAATGTTTTCGTGCGTTTTTTAACAAGCAAGGTTACGCTGTCCTTTATTATCAGTTTAGTTCTTATTTTGGGTTCTAGTTTTACGGCCCTAGCTATGTATACACGGGACAATGGTTTATTCATGCCCGGGGTTACGGTGACAGGTATCAATGTTGGCAATATGACCCAAGCTTCGGCACAAGCGAAGATCGACAGCAAGATCCAGAGTATTAGATCTCATGTAGTGAAGTTTAACCTTGATGGGAAGACACTGAAGAGCTCACTGGGCGACTTTGGGCTTACTCTCACGGCGAACGAAGCTATGACTCAGGCTTATGCGATAGGACGCAAAGGGAATCTCATCAAAAAAGCAGAGCAAAAAAGAGCGGCTTTGCAGGGAATTTATTTTGATCTGAGTTCTACCTGGGATGAAAAAAAGTTATCGGAAGCCTTAACACAAATGTTGGAGCCGTATCAAGTACCCGCTCATGACGCCTCTTTTACGATTACACCCGCCAACACCATGGAGATAAGCAAAGAGATTGTCGGTAAAAGGGTAGATGTAGCCGCGCTAGCGGCACAAGTGCAGAAACTCGATATTTCTCAACCGGAAAACGAGTTCAAGGTCTCTTCCCAAAACACTCCGCCCAAGCTTACCGCCGCAACTTTAGAAAAGGAAAAGATCACCGGCCTTTTGGCGGGTTATACCACTAATTTTAACTCTTCTCAGACCCAACGGACAGAAAATGTTCGCCTTGCAGCGAATGCTTTGGACGGGGCAGTCATCGCACCAGGGGAAACGTTCTCCTTCAATAAAACACTCGGCGAACGGACTATGGAGAAAGGCTATGTAGATGCTTACATTATCGTCGACGGAAAATTTGTGAAAGGATTGGCCGGTGGGATCTGTCAGGACTCTAGCACGCTTTATAATACAGTTCTCCTAGCTGGCTTACACATTACGCAGCGCACTAATCACGATTTAGCCATATCATACGTTCCTCTCGGCCAGGATGCCACAGTGGCTTGGCCCAGCTTGGATTTGAAATTTTTAAATGATTCAGGAGCGTATATCTTGGTTAGGGCCATAATGGGAAAGAATAGCCTCACCATAAATTTCTATGGGCAGCCTCAACCAGGCCGAAAGGTAGTTATTACGAATTCATCCACTCCAGTTCCCCCACCTGAGCAGAAAGTAACGAATAATTCCCTGCCCAGCGGTCAGCAACAGGTGAAACAGGCGGGGGTGCAAGGGTATAAAGTTACCTCGACACGTACCATTTTGCTGAATGGCAAGACGGTTAAAACCGAAGCACTTGACTCAAGCTATTATGTACCCACACCTAGAATTATTGCAGTAGGCCCGGCTAAATAACTTAAAAATGTAACATCTTTAAAATAGGGTATTGTCTCTAAAATCACTAAGAGACAATGCCCTTTATTTTTTTCCACGTATACCTTCTAAACTCCCATGCAACTAATTTCTAGAGCTACGACCACGGTTACTGCTTAGGGCGGTTCAACCGCTTTGATTCTCTCAAGCCAGGCTTTGCCGTAAACAAACCTGCATCCTGTCGGAAAACATAGTGACTAATAAGGTCAAGCGTAACATTTTCCGCCATGCTTCCAAAGGTCAGTTTGTAATATCGAGTGGTTATAAGCGGGGAATATTCCCCTCTTTTATCTTCCCACAATTCACCATCAATAATTCCATGTTCGTCTATTTCGTACTGGACAGGTGCAAGTAGGCTTCAATCATATCTTACTCTGTTCGCCCTATCAACATTTTTGCTATAATAACTTTTCTCACGCATAAGCTTTGGATTTTGTTCTATGTCGGCGAGCTTTATGATCGGTAGATTCGTATTAACTTCCGGAAGTGTGTAGTCTTTGCTTTTGGCAATCTGAACAAAGGGTATGAGAATGGTTGATAACGCCAAAGGCAAAAATATCCCTGCAAATATACCGCCTTTCATTCTGGCCTTTCTATAGTTGTCATTATGATTAATTGCGCTGCCTTGTAATAACGATTTCTTAAGACTATGTATGGCCACATAGTTTCGTATTACTGAATAAAAGACATACAGTTCAACCACAACAAGGAGCAATTGTTGGACAAACATACCCCTAATCATAGATAAAAAAGGCTCTTCACTGAAAAGAAAGAGGCTGAACATCATACCAAAGAACAGTAACATTGCAATAGTCGTAATGATCAAATTGTTTTTTAGCCGTTTGTTTAAATCTGACAAAGAAAACCCTTGCTCGATTGGGTCGAGCTGATTGCAAATCATATAGAATAATTTACCTTAAGCTACTTCCAATATTTAAGTTATGTATACAGTTCTGGATCACCGATTTATCTTACACGGTCAAACCCTTTATTCAAATGACTACAAGAGCATTACCACACCTTTCCCGCCGTCGACAAGTACGCGGTCACCGGTCTGCAAACGCATGGTCGCGTTGCCACACCCCACAACTGCCGGAATGCCCAACTCGCGAGCAACGATAGCAGCATGAGAGAGCGGTGCTCCCACATCGGTAACAATTGCTCCCGCCCGAGGAAAGAGTGGTGTCCATGCGATGTCTGTTTGGGAGATAACCAGGATCTCCCCTTTTTGAAATTGATCTCCTTCCTCTGGACTGTGCAAGTGACGAACCACTCCCTCGATTCGACCCGCAGACCCTGCGGTACCGGTTATAACATTACCCTTCGACTCACTGGAATCATACGTGGAAC
>DASRMA010000162.1:0-16515 GCA_035648155.1 Desulfosporosinus sp. | reverse complement strand
ATTTTTTCAATGTTCATTCGCTGTTATCGTAGGGATTTACCCGAAGAAGATCAAAGAGTTGTTGAGCCTGTCCATTCTGCTGCATTTGCTTTTTCCACGTGTCATCTTCCCAGTCAAACCAGTAGATCGTCACAATATGTTTCAGCATCAGAATCACCTGTTTGGCTGTCGGTTAGCGCGTGTGCCATCCTCTCACCGGTTCGAGTCGAATGTTGTGTTGCTCGACCGCTGTGCGAATGCGTTCTTCTAGTGGGACGATGTAATTGGAAATACGAGTTATCGTGCAGAAAAGGAGTATATTGAAAAGTATAAGAAGATTATTAACGGTATAAAGGAATCTATGCATTTAAATCGTGATCAAGAGGAGTTTTATCTGAAATGGTGTACAGATGAAATAGGACGCAGGATAGATGCAATTGTCAGTAACCAGCATAGGGGAAGCTATTATAACGCAGCAGGACTGTTGGTTGCAATGGCTGAAACATTTGCCAACAGAGAAGAAAAGCAGGAGGGTATTGATTTGATCGAAAGATATAGGAACAAATATCCCCGCCATACAGCATTTAAGAGCGAGATTACACAAGCATTACAAACATCCGGTTTATTTGTTGTTAGAACTCCCAGAAAAGGTAGGCAAATAATGCTTTGAATAATAAATTGTTGTTACTGATTTTCATGGTGTAAAAGAATTTATAAAGGAATTAAAACGATTACCGGAGATTTTACATTGGAGAAATATTGTAATGCGCTTACAAGAATTGCAAGGAATATCTCTCCATCACAGCGAAAGGTTATATTGAACATACTGGAGATAGTCGGAGACCAAAACATAGACGACCTTGATATAGATTTGCTGCTGGAAGACATACAAAGCTTTTATGACAGCGTTGAAAGTGGTAAGTATTATGACCACTGGGGTTTTAAAAAAAATGCCAGTGCAGTTGCCGGAACAATAAAGGACGAAGAGGCAGCAGGATAATTGAAATGGTGTAAAAAGAAGGTTTCAAAGCGTGTTAATGAGATTGTCGGAAATAAGTGCAGTGAGAGTTACTACATTGCTGCAAACCTTCTTGTGATAATGAATGAATTCGTTAATATATCCGACTCGGGTGAAGTAACCGATTATCTGTTGGCTTATTATAATAAAAAATACAGCAGATATTCGGCGTTTAAAAAACAGATTATAGAATTTCGAGATAAATGTGATAAAGTGCAGGGGTAAAGGTGGAATACTTCAGGATTACACCTTTGGGAGCATTTGTCTTAGGTATAAGCAAAGATTACAGTTATGAGGAGCTAGTGGGATTTACAGTTCAAGAGGGTTTCTAAATAAAATAATGATTGAACCTCCAACCCAGGTTATTAAAGCATAAGTATAAAAAATTATAACCGTGTATTGACACTAACTAGAACATAGGCTATACTAGCCTCGTAAACGTGTATTGACACTACTTTTAGAAAGGGGTAGAAAAAACTGAATGAAACAATAACTACATTAGCATTTATGCAGGAAGTATTAAAATTTTATAAAAAAACTGCATCTTTGCAGAAAACAGCTGATGAACTGAAAATTTCATATGCAAAGGTTAGAAAAATTCTTATTACATTAGGGGAATATAAAACGAATTTTAGTTTGGAGGTTGGAAAAAGGAGGAGTGCGGGCAAGAGCATTTTAGAAATTGCTACTGAATTGAAAACTTCAACAAACAGAGTTACTGCATTCTTGCCATATGAAAAAAATCTTTATACTGGCCCGGAATTAACAACAGATGCTAAAAAGAGTAAAGTATATAGAAAAAGAATTAATATTGCCCGTGAAAAGTTTGTAAACAGGGCAATAAATAAAGATGAGAAAAAAAATTTGTCAGCAAGAAAGGAAAAGTTTATGACAGATGATTGTTATAACAATACAAATGCGTTTAAAGCAGTATATCTTCATTTAGAATTAAAAGATGACCATTTGGACGATGCAGAGAAAATGATTCTGAGCAAATATGGGGAATCATCAACAGGAGACTCAATCAGCAGAGATATTTTAATTCCATCAAATATGCCCCTTCATAATTTGCACTATGCTATACAAAGATCATTTGGATGGCAGAATTCTCATTTACGCAGATTTGTTTTGCCTGAGGAAATCTATAACAGGTTAACAGATAGAACTATAAAAGGCTGGTCTGATTTAGTGGGTATACTTTTTCAGCCTCCTGGTGAGTGTGAGCATGATGTTTTTTGGGATGATGACTACCAAAGTGGGAGCATAAAAACATGGCTTAAGAAAAAGTATACAGGACCATACTTCTTCCATGGAATTATGGAAGATTTTGAATGGGCTCAAAATGACATTAAACAATTAATTGAGCGTTTTCCAATTCTTGAGGTTAGGGAATCTTTTAGTGATTATATGAATAGGAGCAAGGGAAAGGATAAAGCAAGACCAAGAATTATAAAAAAAGCACCACTTATTGAATTAACTCTGGAAGAAATGAACAATTCCATTTCTATGGAGGGTGGAACAGAGAGCTTGCTTGAACGGCTTGAAGTAGCAACGATTCTGGCTTTCAAGAATGATGATGTTTGTAGCGATCATGATATCTTTCCTGTAACACATAAACTAATCTACAATTATGATTTTGGAGATGATTGGACAATAACCATTACTAAGAATAAGGATTGTAAGGAATTACTTCAAAAGGGCTATATTTCAAAGGATGAACTATTAGATGCAGAAGCGACAGTATTAACAAAGCATAAGCCTGTATGCATTCATAAGGACGGAGTATTTGTTCTTGATGATGTAGGAGGGTTGCATGGCTTTGTAAGTTTTCTGAAGGAGATTTATGAAAGTGAAGACAAAGAAGAACGAAGTAATTATAAGGCATGGGCGCAAAGCCTTGGATGGAGCGAGAGAAAAATATCAAATAAACTGACTTTGTAGAGGGAATGTAATATTTCAGAAGATGGTTCCAAGTTTTGGTATGCTCGAGAACTTGCTCCCGTGCTTGAATATACACAATAGAGGAATTTTGCAAAAGTAATAGACAAAGCAAGAATTGCTTGCAAAAACAGTGGATATGACATTGACGACCATTTTGCTGAGGTCAGCAAAATGATTTAAATCGGTGTATCTTTATTTTCTGAGTTGCAAAGGGATAATGAAACTATCACCAAGGTCATTGATTTAGTTAATGAGAAATACGGTGAAAAGAGTATCACAAGGGCATGACTGTTGTGACTAAAATATTTCAATGGGTAGTCAGTTTAATGCAGTGCAAACACCCGGCGGTCTAAAAGAATGTTGTTGTATCGGGTGTTTAGGTGAGGTGGAGAATACGAACCAAGGAACTGCCTTTTAAGAATTCCCCCTAAATGGTTTAAGTGGGTAATCTACAGGGGTCACCTCAGTACGATAGGCACCGATACCAACCCCGATGGGTTTGGACTCACACAGGTTGGTTATAAAGGGGACTATCAAGGCCATGACTATTTAAAGCAACACGAATTGACGTTTTGCCGAGGCAATCGAAGGCTCAACCTGTGTGGTGAACTCGTCAGGGAAGACTTGAAGTTTAAGGATGACCGCGATGTAACCGCTAAGTTCGCAAGGATATCGGGGCAATTCGTTTATGCCACACTCCTTCAAATGTTAGAGAGGCGTTGCTTACGCTGAGGCGTAGAATTTAACAAAGGAAGACCTCAGTACACTAGCACCATTGGATTGTATAAATACTGCCACCAGTACGGACTTGATGTTCATAATGGAGCAGCTCTCGTGATTGCAAGGCGAAGTTACGGCTTAAAAGAAACTGTGCCACAGTTATTACAAGATAAACTTATTTCTAAGAAGAATCTCAAGACATTTTACCAAGTAAACGAATGGAAACAATGGAGCAATATAAAGCAACAAATCGACAAACTATTTAAAAAACGAAAGGAAGTGAACACGCCTGGTTTATGGCTGGTGCGTAGGAAACTTCTACTAGGGATTGCTTGAAATTAACCTTAAGTTAACCCACTACACAGAGACACTTAGTTGAAAGGTCTGTGCTAGTGCCTTTAGGGGTGGCTAACAGCCACACGCCTGTTGTACTTGGACGGAGAAATTCGCCCAAGCCTAGGTGGACGTTTAATATGAAAGTATTAACTTTAGTAGCTGAATCCTGTGACGCTACCGCTTTGTTTAGTCGGCAAAGTGAAAATACTAGATTTTTTAGTATTGTACAGATTTGTCTAGTATTTGGAAACCGGGTTATAATCATGACTGACAAATACAATTTGACTTTGGAACAAAATATCTTCTTGGCCAAAAAGCTAATCGCTGAGAGTATCTACAATAGTGCAAAACTTGAGGGATGTAACGTGACGTTTCCCGACACACAGACTATTCTAGATGGAATAAGCGTTGCAAATGTTAAAATATCTGATGTTGTGTGTGTTTTGAATTTGAGAGACGCTTGGAATTTTATCTTAAAAAACTTAGAGCAGCCATTTGATCTTGCATTTGCTTGCAAAATTAACGCCTTTGTATCAAGGAATGAATCACTTGAATGGGGAGTTTTGAGAAATGGTAATGTAGGCATTTCAGGTACAGATTACGTTCCTCCTACACCTATTGAGGAGAGTGTTATTCGGGAAATCGAAAGAATCAGCAACATTGAAAGTGTCACTGACAAGGCGATTCGATATTTTCTGTGGGGTATGCGTAGCCAATTATTCTGGGACGGTAACAAGCGAACTAGTACTTTATGCGCAAACAAGATTCTCATTATGAACGGCAAAGGTATTTTGAGCGTCAAGGAACAGGATTTGAGAGAGTTTAATCAACGATTAACGGAGTTCTATAATAATAATGACTATACGCTAATTGAAGGCTTTATCTATGACAAATGCATCCGGGGGATAGATTTCAACAGATCGCTCTAATCCCTAGCCACAAACAAAGAAAGGGTGAAAAATAGATGAATAGTTATAAATTAGTGGACTTGTATAAAACTACAATTGATGAACGTAGACCCTTTGAGGGAGAGATGCTAATACAACTCAAAGAATACTATCGTATTGGTCTCACGTGGTCATCTAATGCTCTTGAAGGAAATACCCTTACGGAAAGCGAAACCAAGATGCTACTTGAAGATGGATTAACTATTGGTGGAAAACCATTACGATATACCTTTGAGGCGGTAGGTCATGCAAAGGCGTATGATATTATGTTCATGCTTCTAAAAAGTAGAGCTATTACAGAAAGAGATATTCTAACGATGCACCAAATGTTTTATGAGAATATAGAAAAAGATTACGCTGGTAAATACCGTGATGTTGATGTATTTATTAGTAACTCAAAATATCCTGTTACAGAACCAAAACACATACAGGAAGAAATGGATAAACTATTTCACTGGATTTTAACTGAAAGGGAGCAGTTTCATCCAGTAGTGTTTGCTGCACAGCTCCACAAGAAATTCGTATTCATCCATCCGTTCAAAGACGGTAATGGAAGAATTGCGAGACTTATAATGAACACCGTATTGATACAGGACAGATACCTTTTGGCCTTAATTCCTCCAGTGCTTAGACATGAATACATTGAACTTCTTGAGAAAGCCCACAGAGATGATAAGCCTTTTGAACAATTCATTGCAGAGAGGATCATTGAATCAGAAAAGGAAATTATGCGGCTATTGCACATGCCAATTCCCACGATGATGTAATGAGGTAGCGTTTTAAATTATGGATGATACACGGAGAAAAGTACGGAAGATAATCAGGGGATGGTGATTGTGTAATGGAAGAAGAAATTCTTGAGACACTAAAATGTCTAAATGAGAAAATTGATACCCTATCAGGTCAAGTCCATGAAAATACGCAGTTATTTAAACAGTCCAATTTAACCAAGTATAGTGGTTCACTTATACAAAGAATACCTGCTGTTAAAATTATAAATAGTGTGAAATCACGGGTGCGGAATACTAGCGGTTTGGCTGAATGTCAGACTTATTTTTCAACAAAATGTCTAAGATATAAACGCCTTCCCACACCCCACACGGAATAAAATGGCTGAATAGTGCAATATACGTGTCGGATACATGATAGTAGCCGATTAAACCATATCCACCGTATCGTATATGATACTCTGTCAGTAAATTGTGCTCGTACAAGTCCCATTTAGTTCCGTCGGCCGCGGCCCGTTTGCCAGTGCCCCAGTATTTCGGGAGGATGAATTTATTGTACGAGTTAATGATGTGACGGATAGCCAGTTCTAAGGTCTCCTCCGAAATATGTCGTTGGTTAATCCAGGCAATTTGCCGACGATCCATGTTTCCCAAAGACCTCGCTGTTTGTGTCGGTCCTAGGTTACACCCATAACTGAACACGGTCGTTAGATAGCACTCAACAGGATCTTCCAATATGGCATCGTGGCTGGAGATTGGGCCAAAAAATTGAGTCCAGTTCAACCAGTATTCTGTGTCGGCCAACATATCCAGGATGTTGATTGGCTCCAGGTTCTCGCTTATGTACCTTTCTAAATCTTTTAACCCTTCCTGAAACTGCTTGCTTTTTCAGAGGAGTGAGTACTGCTTCTCCATTCTCAATACGAAGATACTCGTTCTTGGGAAACGTTGCATCCGTGGCACGAGCTGTATTCATCATTTCTGATTGAACTCGTTCAATCAGAGCAGCTTTTTCCACCGGTAAGCCAACTTGTTCACATAATTCCTCGATACCTTGAGAATACTCTTCCCACGAAATCAATTGTTCTCGGTAATCTGCATACTTTTCGCTTCCTTCAATATAGAGATCACCAGACTTCATTTATTTCAATAGCATTTGTACTAATTTTAATAGACGCAATGAAATATTTTGTACGATATATATAATCCACATTAATCTTAATTTCGGTAAAACAATGAGACTGGTGTGTTCGGAGCCCGCTGTCCATGGCGGGTGTTGGCTTCGTGAGGCAGGAAACGTCATATAACTTCTAGAGATTTATGACGTTCGTAGATATATTTCGGCGAGACAGTGGCTCAACTTGAGCGTATCATTCAATAGAACCTCATAAATCTCTAGAAGTTGTGCGATGCCGGCAAAAATCCGCCATGACAGACCATTATTCTCAACGGCTTTAAGCTTTTATTATCTTATAAAGTGCGTTGTGTCAGATTCATCAAAAGTCCGCAATCGCATATATATCAAGGGGTTGCGGACTTTTATGAAGCAATGTACAAATACTCTTTGTTTCATAATATGTCATAGATGAATTAGATGAAGTTTATATTAACCTCAATCTATAAGACGCCAAAACTATCGGCAGATTACGGCTGTTGGACAACAGAGGAAAGTAGGATCATTTTTTATGGTTCAACAATATAAAGACCGCATAAAAATTCTGGAAGACCATGAGATTGATGAAATTTACGGACTTCGTCGGTTCTTCCCGGACGAGCGAGCTTATTATTTTTCCCTCACTTAAGAGGAGAGAGACATTGCCAACAGTTATCGAAAACCGGAAAATAGCGTCTTATTCATTTTACAGATGGGTTACTTTAAAGCCAAGATGATGTTTTTCTCATTTGAGTTTAACGAGGTTCAGGACGACGTTCGGCATATCCTGCAGCAGCATTTTTCGTTTTCCCTGGATATATGCTTGGCTGAGCCAATACTCAGACAAACTAAGTATGTTCAGCAGCAGAAAAATCTTGGCACTGTATGGTCATCGCGCTTGCGACGCGCAGAACATACAAACCTTGCGGAAAAAGCGTTACAGATTCAATGAAACCCACGTTGTCATAATCTTACTATAGGACGCAAAAAGGGATTTGTCTCTTTCAATTGAATAATTCACAAACAATTGAAGGGGTGTGTTTTATGTTGGCTGTCAATTACTCCACATATAGGAGTAAACTTAAAGAATATTGTGACCGAGTAACGGATGATAGCGAGACTATTATTGCAACTCGAAAAGATGAAAAGAACGTTGTTATAATGAGCCTTGACGAATACAATAACAATATGGAAAATCTGAAATTATTAAAAAACCCAAGTTACTTCATTGAGTTATTCAAGTCATTAAAACAACTCAATGAAGGCAAAATTGTTATTAAGACAATGGAAGAATTGGAAGCTAGGGAGCAATGAATACAGTATTTTCAGAAAAGACATGGGAAGAATAATCAGCTTTGCCTTCACATTTTTTTCCTTGTCCAGCTGGTCCTTATCAGCAAAACCACAATTGATGAGAGAATATCTGCGAAAACTTGGGTGCGAAGTCGGACGATGTGTTTTTGGTGAAAGTGGCCCAAAATTGAGGAGAATCTTAGCAGAGAAACAGTAGACTCTGTAAAGAAAGAAATTAGTTTGCCTTTATTGGAAGTGAAATAAGTGGCAACTCAATGGAAATGGAGGATCAGAAATGGAAACGAATTACCGAATTGCTTATGATAAATGGTGGCAGGATTTAAAAAGAAAGGTGCCGGAAGAAATCGCTACACAGCTTGCTGTGACCTATTGTAGTGACGCCCGTCAATTCGTCGTGACGTTCTTTAAATCAGAGTATATTTTGGATTGCAGTACTGAAACGATCTACAGAAAAACAGATGGACATGTCCCAGAAATTATGGCATCAATAATAATGCTGAATTATCTGGCCTATGCGCAATTCCCCCAAGAAATAGCCAAAAGATGGGTCAGTCTTAAAGAAATACCAAATGGCGGAATGCTGTTTTACCCTGCGTTTCATAAGAATTCGATCGTAGGCCTCATCGAGGCGTTTGGACATCAGTCTAAACAATTATTGGCTAGTGCAACCGTCTTGGGTGGTCAACCTGCATCATTCGGCGATGCGTCCGTTGTTTTCCAGGCCTTTCCCGAAATTCCCCTGTGTGTGATTATTTGGGAAGGAGACGAAGAGGTTCAGGCCAATGCCACTATCTTATTCAATCCGTCCATTGGAAACCTATTGCATATCGAGAGTGTTATCGGCCTCGGTATGTATCTTGCAAGTAATTTAAAGCGCAGTTAAGAAATATGATGAGTTTGGAATAGCAGGGATCGAGAATCAAAGGGGTAAAACTGAAATTCCATACATAAGAAGTTCCACCTTTCTTTAATTCACAATACTATTCCCATTACGATTAAAAGAAGAATTATAACTCTCTAAAGGGACAAGTAGCAGTAATAGAAATCCAGAAGGGGATATCTATTAGCTGAACGATAATGCAGGAATAAAGAATGTAGAATTGAATTCTGAAACGGTGAAGATAATATATAAGTGTTATACTAATATAAATATCATAAAAATTTCAAGGAATGAAAACAAGTAGATATTGATTAATAAATGAGAGGAGGGACTAATGATGCCGACTCGCCAGAAATTTGATAATGACTTGGAGGGACTAAGTCTGAATATTTTAGACTTAGGAAAGATGGTTAATCAACGAATCGTTCTTGCAGTTGAATCCTTGATTAACCAGGATTTGAAAATAGCTAATACCGTCATAGTGGGAGATTTAGAAGTCAACGCACTACAAGCAATGATTGAAGAGAAATGTATACTTATGATTGCTACTCAGCAGCCTTTTGCCCGTGATTTACGTAAGATTGTAGCTGGCTTTAAAATTTCCATTTATTTAGAAAGGATGGGCGACTTGTCAGCTGACATAGCAAAGGTAACCATCAGGATAGGTCAAGATGAATTGATTAAGCCATTACTTGATATCCCACGTATGAGTGCCTTAGTGGAGGAAATGGTCGACCTGGGCCTTCAAGCATACGTCCAAGAAGCTTGCAAGTCTGCAACAGAGATGGCAGCGATTGATGATGAAGTTGACGAAATTTATTCTCAAGTTTACGAGGAACTCCTGCTCATAATGATGAAAAATCCTTCACAGGTGACTCAGGCTAACTACCTGCTTTTTGCCTGTCGATTTCTTGAGCGTCTTGGAGACTACTGTACAAATATAGCTGAAGAGGTTAACTATATTTGTACTGGTAAGCGATTAAACTTAAACAAATAGAATCTTCGGGATAATTATGATCACTTATCATTATTAACACTATAGTGAATTTGGTAAGAAATTATGATGCATAATAATTTAGGGAATATGAATTTTTATTACCGGGAAAAGGAAAACTAATCTTGTGTATTGTATTTATTTGAAAGGGAGGAATATTAATGGGCACAAATAAAAAAGTTTCAAGAGCAAAATCTTCGACTAGTATTAGAGACCCGCACTATACAGAATTTGACACGCAGAAAGAGCGAAATATACAAAAACCCTTACCACGGATTACTCCAGATCAATAATTTCAAGAATTACCCAAGACAGGAAAAGACCAGCTGATTATTTAATTAGTTGCTCTTTTTATAGTGCGCCAAAGAAAGCATTCGGAAAAAGCCAAGGCGACCCATGATTTACTAGAAACTTATTATGTACCAGCCATGAATTTCTCTGATATGGATAAGAAGTTGGATTCCATACTGAAAAAATTCTAACTTTGGCAGAAGAACCTACTATTGCAGCAATCACAAACAAACATTAAGCTATTGCTAATATATCTATAAACTTGCAAAGTAATGCTTTGCAAGTTTATCTATTCATTGGGGTACTATAGTAAGGAACGTATAAGAACAATTGTGTAAATAAACAATTAAAGCAGGAATTTGTTTATTTTTACAGAATATTTACCATAAGCATTATCTTATGCTTGATCCGGACGACCGGATATCAAAAAGGAGGTTAACCCAATGAGTTTAAAAGTAGCAATTAATGGTTTTGGTAGAATTGGCCGTCTTACACTTCGTGCCTCCCTTAATCAATCTCTTCCTTTCGAAGTAGTGGCCATCAATGACTTGGGAAGTCCAGACTTATTAGCGCATTTGTTCAAGTATGATTCAGTCCACGGAGTTCTTCCTAATTCAGTTGAAATTGATGGACGAACTATGATTATTGACGGTAAACGTATTGAAATTTTTGCAGAAAAAAGCCCTTTAGATTTGCCGTGGGCTAAACTTGGAGTAGATATCGTCGTTGAATCGACTGGCCGTTTCACGAAGCGTGACGCTGCAGCCCAACATCTTACTGCAGGTGCTAAAAAAGTCGTGATCTCAGCTCCCGCTAAAAACGAAGATATTACGATTGTCATGGGCGTTAATGACGATAAATATGATCCCCTGAAGCACCATGTTATTTCTAATGCTTCCTGTACAACTAACTGTCTTGCACCTGTAGCTAAAGTTTTGCTCGATGCTTTTGGAATTGAACAAGGAATGATGACAACAACTCATTCTGTCACTAATGACCAGCGGATTTTAGACCTGGAACATTCAGACTGGCGTAGATCACGGGCAGCCTATCAATCCATGATCCCAACAACCACAGGTGCGGCCAAAGCGGTTACTCTTGTTATACCAGAATTAGTAGGCAAAATGAATGGACTCGCAGTCCGGGTCCCTACACCGAATGTTTCCTTGGTTGATTTTGTCGCTAATTTAACCAAGCCAACTACTCGCGAAGAAGTAAACGCTACCTTGCGTCAGGCCGCAGATGGTAAACTTAAGGGATTTCTTGAGTATAATGAGCTACCATTAGTTTCCCATGACTATAATGGTAACCCCGCCAGTTCCATAGTAGATGGGCTGTCGACCATGATGATGGGAGATCACATGGTTAAAGTTTTGGCCTGGTATGATAACGAATGGGGCTATTCCAATCGCATTTTAGATTTAGTGAAACTTATTGTAATGAAAGGCTTGTAAACTAGGAGGAATTGCTCAATGAGAAGAACTAAAATTGTCTGCACTATTGGCCCATCCAGTGAGTCCAGGGAAAAGGTACAAGCTCTTTTAGCAGCAGGTATGGATGTTGCACGCCTGAATTTTTCACACGGAACACATGAAGAACACGGCAGAAGAATCGCCATTTTAAAAGAAGAAGCTGCCAAAAGTGGGAAGCATCTGGGAATTCTTCTGGATACTAAAGGACCAGAAATTCGTACCGGAAAGGCACCTGAAGAAGGGATTATTCTTGAAAATGGATCTGTATTTAGCCTAGATACAGATTTAAGCCTTATAGGTAATCAACAACGGGTTGGGATTACTTATACTGACTTATGGCGAAAAGTTAAACCAAGTACCCATATTCTCATTGATGATGGTCAACTTGATTTAGAAGTGATCACTGTGGACAGTAAGGTTATTCAAACTGTTATTCGAAACGGTGGAATTCTTAAGTCGCAAAAAGGGGTAAATGTTCCGGGCGCGCTTATTGACTTACCTGCTGTCACAGAAAGAGATATAGAGGATATTCGCTTTGGAATTTCCCAAGGAATTGACTTCATAGCTGCATCTTTCACCCGTAAAGCAATAAATGTTTTGGACGTGCGCCGGGTTGTTGAAGAAATGGATGCAGATGTCCATATTATTGCCAAGATCGAAAGCCAAGAAGGTCTGAATAACTTAGATGCTATACTTGAAGTCGCTGATGGGCTCATGGTTGCACGCGGCGATCTTGGGGTAGAAATTCCAGTTGAAGAAGTCCCTATCAGACAGAAGGAAATAATTTACAAATGTAATTTACTTGGCAAACCGGTTATTGTAGCAACCCAGATGTTGGATTCGATGATACGCCAACCTCGGCCAACCCGAGCAGAAGCTAGTGATGTTGCTAACGCTATTTTGGATGGAACGGACGCAATTATGTTATCTGGTGAAACTGCCGCTGGTCTGTTTCCTCTGGAGGCAGTTCAGATGATGGATAAAATAGCCAAGCGTACTGAACAGACTAGTTTAGATAATCAGGCAACCCGTCATCCTCAGCGTAATGTAGCAGGGGCAATTAGTTTTGCTAGCTATACAATTGCTAAAGACCTCGAAGCCGCTGTTATTCTCACGCCAACACATTCGGGTTTGACTGCGCGTATGATCTCCAAGTATCGTCCCATCGCCCTGATTGTTGCTGCTACTCCATTTGAGACGACGGCTAGAAAATTAGCACTACAATGGGGAGTTCAACCCATGATTGTTCCTCAAAGTTTAGGAACGGACGAAATGTTATCCGTGGCAGTGAATACATCCTTAAATAAAGATTTTATTCATTCTGGAGATATTGTAGTCATCACGGCGGGCGTGCCAATCGGTAAGGTAGGCTCCACTAATATGATCAAAGTTCAAATAATGGGAAATATTTTATCTAAAGGTACAGGAATTGGACGAAAGTCTTATTCTGGCGTCGCTCGCAAAGTCCGATTTCCCAAAAAAGACTCATTCAATGATGGGGATATTCTGATAGCAGAGACCACAGATGCTGACTATGTACCATTAATCGCCCGAGCTGGGGCGTTAGTTATCGTGGAGGGTGGTTTAACATCCCATGCAGCCATTGTAGCCTTGCAATATGGAATTCCCGCAATCGTTGGTGCCCAAGAAGGTTTTTCAAAGGTATCTAATGGACAAACTTTGACAGTCGATGCTTCAAGTGGCGTTATGTATGAGGGCTCTATCAGTATTCTGTAAAGAGTAAACGCATATGGTTAGAACATATCTCATATCCTATATTTTAGAAGGCGTGAGGTACTAGAGGCTTTTCAGGAGTTCTTCGAACTTTTGGGAAGCCTCTAGTAAGATAATAATAACACCCTCAGCATAACTGCTGAGGGTGTTATTATCATCTTTACTTCGGTAGAATTAACGTGTCGTATAAGTGTCGTTTAGGTACTTTCAAGTCATGGGAACGACTTCCTGTATTAGGCATTTGATCATTAATTGTATCTGTATCAATCGTACTATGGGCTCGGCCATTCAATATATCAATTAACCCAGCTTCTTGTAACTCACTCGCAATTTCAAAGAGCGAAACTCGTTTAGCAAGAGGTAGTCGATTGACAAAACGATTTATTTTTACCGGTGGAACAAGGTTGCGAAATTTAACTCCTCCGTATTTCATAATGCGTTCAGGCAATGGAATTCTCCTCCTTTAAATCGGATATTCTATTGCTCTTATTATTTGCTTAATGGTCAAAACAAATACATTTTATTGTTTCAAAGGATCATCTGTAATCTGAACTTTGTTTAAGGTATCTTTAACTTGTCCACGAATAAAAGACAAATACTCCTGACGCAAGGCCTCTTGCTCAGCCCGTTCCCATCCTTCGAGGTCACTGATTCTTTGCTTTTTCGACAACTCATTAATTCGCTCGATGATTACTTTAATGGATGAAGTACTCAAACGTCAAAACATCCTTCCAATATCTCTTGTGAACAGCGTGATTATAATACCACATTATAGCATAATCGCTAATATAATGAAAAATTATTACCTTTCGTAAAGAATCGATGCTATAATAAATTCAAAACGTCTAAAAGGCGATTGGGGACAAGGATGAAAAAGCTAAATTCACAAAAGTCATATGGCGTAATTCAAGGATATTTAACACGTTTACGTTTAAACCTACGGGCCAAAGACATTTTTTCAAAACTAAACTTTTGGAGGTCAAGATATCTCCTTGCAATATCGTGGAAATCATCAAAATTTATTCTAGGAACAATGACCTTTATATTGGCCATAGCTAGTGCAACCGTATATTATAGCGGTACAGCTTCTGCAGCCTATCTAGTCGTTAACGGTAAAAAAGTCGGTATAGTTTCGAATGTTGATAAAGGTCAACAAATGGTTAACGACATTTTAACAAAACGTGGACAGTCTACCGGTCAGGTTGCTAAAACTCATGATCTTTTAGAGTATGAAACAGTTCGTGTTAAAAAGGGCGAGCTTATAGGAGTAATGTCAGCAGATAGTAAACTTCAAAATATACTAACCTCCTATATTGAAGGCTATGCTTTGGAGATTTCAGGAACACGGGTCGCCATCTTACCAACCCAAGACGATGTGCAAACACTCCTTAAGGCATATCAGGATTTCTATACAAAACCTAGTGAAAATAACAAAGTCATAACTGCCGAGTATAGTGAATCCATTGCCTCCAAGCCCGTTGAAACTCAACCTGATCAGATCAAACAACTTGATCAAACCTTGAAAGAGTTACTGGACGGGAAGAGAACGACCACGGAATACACAGCTCAAGATAATGACTCTTGGTGGTTGATAGCTCGTAAAAATGACATGAAGATGAAGGATGTGCTAGCGGGTAATCCGGGAATGACCGAAGATAGTAAAATACAGTCTGGACAGAAGATCAATATAGTCACGGTAAGTCCATATCTGATGCTCATGAGTAAAGGCGTTTTTACAAGTACGGAAACAATTGCCTACGACGTCGTCACAACTACGGATACAACATTAGACATAGGTCATACCGTTGTCAAGGAGCAGGGAAGTGATGGCGAAAAAACTGTTACCTACTCTTATCTCCAAAAAAACGATCAGACAATATCCCAGCAAGTCGTAGAAGAAAAGGTGACCAAGCAACCTGTGACTCAAGTCGTTTCCAAAGGACCAGGGCTCACGGCTGTTTCTATGGCTAGAGCTGCCTCCAGAGGTAACAACTCAGCTGGGATTGCCTGGCCTTTGAGAGGCTCAATTAATTCCCCTTTCGGGTATCGCTGGGGTAGTCTCCATACTGGAATAGACATCGCCGGTGGTATAGGTAGTTCCTATTCCGCAGCAGCTTCAGGGAAAGTAATTGCAGCAGGATGGGGTGGAGGATACGGTAACATGATACTGATTGACCATGGTAATGGAGTGAAAACACGTTATGCCCATTCCTCAAAACTGCTAGTTTCTGTAGGTCAATTTGTAGAACAAGGTCAGAATATTGGTCTTGTTGGGTCAACCGGTCATTCTACAGGTCCACATTTGCATTTTGAAGTCATACTTAATGGTTCTACGGTCAACCCCAGCAGATATTTGCCATAGATATAAAAAAGCGTCGGCACGCTTTCTATATGCTTATCATGTTTATAGAGGGAAAAACAGCATTAGTGATGTCTGCTATTGTGTTAAATTTCTCTCTATGGTATTATGTATACATAATACATTGAGAGAAGGGATTCTATGTTTTTAGTAACATGGATCGAAGGCGAAGAAGTTAATTATCGGCTAGTAAAGAAGCAGGAACTTTCTACACTGATGGCATCCTTTGGGCAACATGCAATTATTCAAAAAATAGCTTCTTAAATGTAATGCCTATCATTTACCATGTAAGGGTTTTAAATAGTCATAAATGTCCATCAAATGATGGACATTTATTTTTAATATTTTTTGCACGATAATGTTCATTCACTTCGAATATTATAAAGAGTAGTCGCCTTAAAGAAAGGTAAACCTCGCATTCTAAATACTTGTAAAGATTATGTTGAGCTAAAATACTTGCAATCATCGAGAATATGAGATATGTTAATATCCTCTAGAATTTGTCAATGTAACTTGACAGTCAAAAGTTTTTGCCATGATATCTAGGCTACTAACCCTTCATCAGTAGGATCTTCATTTTGATTAGCCATAATTATTCGCATTATGCGTAAATGCCTGTATTTTTCCATAACGCGATAAATGTTTTTGC
>DASRMA010000161.1:0-4575 GCA_035648155.1 Desulfosporosinus sp. | reverse complement strand
GTTTCTTCCCACGGGAGATAAGCGAAACTGGGAATAAAATGTCACCACACCATAGATCTTGGCCAGAGGTATGCGTGTCTCTTTACTAATATGTTTAAGTACATGAGGTGGCAAATATCCATAAACTTCTTGAGCCTCCTGCAATATTGGGATCAGAGGTCCATTCTCATGTTGATACTTAATAATAACTTTATCCAACTCTAGTTGTTTAGGGTCCACTAACTCTTCACACGCGGTGCACAAATAAATCCCCCCTACTTAATCCAATCGTTAGACTCCCACTTCTATAAAGTGGGAGTGGTAACCCGTTACCCTGCTTCGGTGGGGGTAGAATCCCCCACCGAAGTTTCGATGTTCAACTTTAGTTGAACGAGTTCACTGCAACTTTTAAAAAGTATATACCCCATTTTCTGTAACTAACATGGTCATTTTAGCGTCGTGCTTGCCAACCGGTACTTGTGGAATAATTTGACATTCAAAGCCCAGAGCGATCCTAGGTGTTACGGGATTTAACAGCATAAAGAAGCGATCATAAAAGCCGCCTCCGTATCCTAAACGTTCTCCCTGCAGATCAAACCCGGAACCAGGTACGATAATCAAATCGATTTCTGAGGGTTCCACAACTCCAAGCGTCAATTTGGGTTCGCGAATTCCATAGGTTCCTGGTTCAATATCCTGCTCAAGATCACGTACTTCGATTGGAAGGAGTATACCATGGGGTGCACAGCGGGGTAATACTAGCTTTTTCTTACCTGCTATCGTAGCCTCCGCCAGAGCCGTAGTCTCTACTTCTTCACGAAAGTTAAGAAATAACATCACAGTTTTAGCTAGTTGGAACTCCGGTAAATCCATAAGTTTTTGCTGAATAATTATGCTCTTTCTTTTTCTTTCTTTCTCTCCTAAAGAGGTCCTCTGACATAAACATGCTTGGCGCACCTCGGCCTTTATGGACTGCTTGTCCTCACTCATGTTAATACTATCCCTTCAGAAAATATCTTGTCTATTACAAATATTCGATTAATAGACTGAAAATCCTTCCTATACTTAAAAAAATTTATTGCGAAGTTAATCTTCTTTTCCAATTAAAAGAGAACAAGTAGTGGGTTATATCACTATTTCAGCCCTAAAAGTTATCCACCTTCGAAATCTAGTTGTACCGCCTTATTCTAAAGTTATCCACATTATCCACAGGCTCTGTGGATAATGTGGTCCCATTATGAACGCATTTACTTAAAACCCCAAAACAGCCTCAACGACTTATCTACAGACTTATCCACATTATCCACAGCTCCACCTTATCCACAGAACGTACGATCGTGGACTTGGGTGACACCGCGCTCGGTACTTACGACCGTCCCTTACGCGGAGTTTGCTAGTCTGCTTTCGTAAAGACGTCGCGCTAGTGTGACACTGCGTCCCGGGCCTGGAACCTGGAACGGTAAGACCTACTCTGAGATAGACGGCACATTTTATGTGCACCGTCTTGTCTGGGGTCGCTTACGTGCAAGTCGGGGACGGTTCTTGACGTGCATTGAGCGGATAAACGAAACGAAGCGAGGAAATTTTCATTCCTCGCTTCGTTTCGTTTCGTTTATGTTCGACCTTAATTTAGAAGTTTCATTACCCGTTTATAACATTTAGGTAAGGTTTAGTCCCGGATCCGCGTTCAGTGTCCAAGGCGAAAAATCCCCGGCTAAATAATGATAATACCCCGTGATCGCGATCATCGCACCATTGTCTGTGCAAAAAATAGGGGGTGGGTACACCAAGCGCATATTACGCGCGGACAACTCTGCGTCTAAGGTTTCACGCAGTAAAGTATTGGCCGCAACGCCACCCGCGAGCAGTAATGTCTTAACGCCTGTCCGATCAAGTGCCCTTAACGCTTTTTTGACCAACACGTCCACAACCGCTTGCTGAAAAGATGCTGCGACATCCGGAACATGCAGTGTTTCGCCCCGCATGCGTGCAGAGTTCAAAGTATTTAAAACAGATGATTTCATACCACTAAAACTAAAATCCAAACTATCTCGTTCTAACATAGCCCGTGGAAATTTATAGGCTTGCGCATCTCCATCCTTAGCCACTTTTTGGATCTGAGGTCCTCCTGGATAACCTAAGCCTAGAGTCCTAGCGACCTTATCAAGGGCCTCGCCCGCCGCATCATCGCGAGTGCGCCCCAGAACTTCGTACTTTCCGTGGGCTTTAAAGAGTATAAGGTGGGTATGTCCTCCGGAAACCAACAGAGCTAGAAATGGAAATTCCAAATCCTGTTGATGTAGAAAATTAGCGTAAATATGACCTTCCAAATGATTGACGCCAATCAACGGGGTTCCGGCAGCATACGCCATAGCCTTTGCTCCTGAAACCCCTACCAACAGGGATCCTACAAGTCCAGGACCATAGGTCACGGCAATGGCAGATAGATCTGAGAAACCAAGTTTCGCATCATCTAAAGCTTGCTGCACGACAGGCTGAATGTGGAGACTATGTTCGCGGGAGGCAATTTCCGGGACAACCCCGCCATATCTCTGATGCGTCACTATTTGAGAAGAAATCACATGACTCATCAGATCTGTTCCGTTCACTAGAACAGCAGCGGAGGTCTCATCACAGCTTGTTTCGATGCCCAGGATTACAATCTTGCTTTTTCGACTCCCCATCACGTCACCTTCACCTTCTGTCCCAATTCCGCCCACATAATCATCGCATCCTCCCCAGTATCCGCATAATACCCCTTGCGAACCCCCGCGTTAGCAAAGCCTAAGCGCTTATATAACGATTGGGCGGGATTATTGGAAACACGAACTTCTAACGTCATCCGTTCCATACCCTGCTCCACCATTATCTCCATCACCGAACGCATCAGGAACTCTCCCCAGTGTAGCCCCCGATAGTTTGGATTAATGGCAATATTCGTAATATGACCTTCATCAAGGATGAACCAAAGACCCATGTACCCAATTACTTGACCCTCTAACTCTAAACAAAGATAACGTGCATACTCATTATCTTTAAGCTCCGTTTTAAAGGACGCCACAGACCAGGGTGTTGCAAAAGAGACACGTTCGATTTCTAGAATGGCCTTGAGATCATCTATGTCAATCGGACGTACTATCCCTTTATTCATGCTCCGTTCTCCTTCGGGCTTCTTCTTTTTTTGCCCAATTAACCTCTGCCTCAGAAAAACGAATATAGAACGGTTCAACTAATTCTCCAACACCCGTTTCTTGCCAACGTTGCCAAATAGCTCGAGCTGCATATGCACCACGAGGTAAACTAACATACTCCGGCATAATCACTGCTCGGTTTCCCAGCACTTCCTGGATTCGCACCTTGTATTTTGCAGTCGCATCTCCAACAAAACAAATCGGACGGTCTAGCTCCTTTAATTGTTCCAGCCATACGTCTGTAGGTATGGCCTGAGGGGGCGTCAAACACTCAGCCTTCGCTTGCCCTTTTGCCCAACTGTAACGCGCCGTGTACCATTCATTCTTGCGTGCATCCAAGATAGGCACGATGTCTTCTACTCTCCCCAAGCCGGCCCATGCCAAGGTATCGAGAGACAGTACAGCCAGAAGAGGGATTTTCAACACGAGAGCTAGGCCCTGTGCTGTAGCAATCCCTATCCGAATTCCAGTAAACGAACCCGGACCTCGCACCACTCCGATCATCTCTAGCTCCTGCAGGGTCCAAGACGCAGCTTTAAGTAGTTGGTCAAGCATTGGAATGAGCCGCTCTGAATGTGTCTTGGCAGTATGTAAAAAGCCCTCAGCTATAAGGCACCCGTCGTCCGCCAAGGAAACCGCAGTTACTTTCGTTGTCGTATCAATGGTTAAATATTTCATGGGATCCTCCGAACCTTTTTTATAGTCTAATTATTGTCAACTATTGAGATCTTCAAGGTTCTTATTAATTAGAACAGTTCTTTGAGACGTTGCTCCCAGCCATGGTCTTCAGCCCGAAAGATTATCTCACGTGGCTGATCGCCACTTCCCAAAATTTCAACGCTTAATCGGTCATTTGGCAAGTAATCTTCAATAATTTCAGGCCATTCAATGAGGCAAATAGCATCCTCTTGAAATGCATCTTCCACACCAATCACTTCAGCCTCTTCTGGATGTTGTAAGCGATACAGATCCATATGAACCAAACGCACCTCTGTCCCCTTAATTCGTCCGCTATACTCGTGTATTAAGGTGAAAGTCGGACTGGTCATGGGGCCATTTACACAGAACGCTTCACCGACCCCTTGCGCAAAGGCGGTCTTTCCTGCACCCAGATTCCCAATCAGAGCCACGACATCTCCACCCCGCAAAAGCTGGCCCAGTTGTTCTCCCCACGCTCGGGTTCGTTCTGCCGTTTCACTCTCAATTCTAATGTCCATACTACCTTCTCCTCCTAGAGACAAACATCTTTATTGTACCCCACAGGCGCGAGGTTCACACTTCAGAATTGGGACTTTGGACTTCAGTGTTCGAACCTCGAACCTCGAACCTGGCACTTCGCTTTGGGGATGTCGTGCGAAAGACGTTCGTCCCCCATACTCCTATGATAATCAGCGTAATCCCCACT
>DASRMA010000160.1:0-11223 GCA_035648155.1 Desulfosporosinus sp. | reverse complement strand
TAATATAAAGAAGAACCCCCCCGAGCACTTAAGCCCAGGAGGGTTTTTATTAACAATTTACCAGTTGTTACGAGCACGGGGTTGAAAGCACTCGCGGCAATATACTGGTTTGTCACCAGACGGTTGAAAAGGAACAGTAGTTTCTTTTCCACAAGTAGCACAAACAGCTGGGAACATTTCGCGTTCTTGACGAGAATAGCCACCGCCGCCGCCTTGGTTTCTAGTTTGTTCTTTTTTAGCTGCACGGCACTCAGGGCAACGTCCAGGTTCATTAGTAAATCCTTTTTCAGCATAAAACTCTTGTTCAGATGCTGAGAATTCGAAATCCCGACCACAGTCTCTGCAATTCAAAATCTTGTCATTAAACATTATAAAAAAACCTCCATTAATTATATTACCCGTGCTACATGGCAAGTTCACGACTTCCTCTTGGACCCTTAGGCAATAAAGAAGGTTTGCTAAATCCACTAATTTGACGAGCTCGCTAATTGTAACCCAAAAATAAGAGCATGTCAAATTAACTTATGAAACGACCAAGTTATCTTGAGATTACAAACAAGTCACAAATAGTATTTTTCATAGTAGTCTTTTGAGACTCGTTTTATATGCTGTTCTATATTTTTAGATTCTATTATGCCTTCATATAGAGTGTTTATCCTTTTGAAGAAGTTCTTTAACTGTTGGGAATACTCTATGCCTATGCTGTAGAAGTAGAATCGGGCTTTCTCGATTGCATAACGCCTCAACCTTGCCACCTCTTTCTATTCTTTAACGCGATTGAATCATGCTTCCCCACACCTTCAGGAGTATATCGTGTAATCCTTAGTCCATCATATATTAAATTGACATAACTTTGTTACATTTTTAAAAATATTTCTAGATCCATCAATGAGGCTTCTTGGTTGGTCATCACACTCAACCGTTTTGAATCAATTCAAATTGTTTATGATGTGACACTAACTGAAGCATTTTTTCCACTGCCCGTTCAGTCGAATGGCCCGGCAAAGCGACGGACGCTTTGCTCCTCATTTCATCAATATCCGCTGGACACCTTAAGAAGCGGCTTAGAAGCTGTTCCACTTCCTCCTCGTTCCCTGCTATGCAGCCTGCACCTATACGTTCTACAAAATGTGCGTTTTCTTCTTCCTGACCAGGAATAGGCTTGTAAATAAGAAGTGGTAAATGCTTCGTTAAGGCCTCAGAAACCGTTAACCCGCCCGCCTTTGTGATAATCAAGTCAGAAACCGACATTAATTCCTCTACATTATCAACAAACTCGAACCGTATCATGAGGTTCCTGCCTCGCGCAATGACCTCTTTCAATGAGAGATATAATTTTCTATTTTTACCACAGACAATAATTGACTGTACTGGGATTTGAGAATTCGCGAGTTTTTCACAGATTCTTTTCGCGCTTTTCAGAACTCCATATGAACCTCCCATCACTAAAAAGATAGGAAGATCAGATTTTAAACCTAACTTGGTCAAAAGATGCCCTCGATCTATCTCCCCTTCGAATTTTGGGCTAACCGGGATACCTGTCATATAAATACGTTGCGCGTTGATTCCCCAGGACACAAGCCTTTCACTTACTTCTGCACAAGCCACTATGTAGCCATCAACACCTTGATGGATCCAATGACTGTGAACTGTATAATCCGTGATTACGGTGATTACTGGAACCTGAAGAAGTTGTTCGAGCCTGAGTTGAGCCAGAATCGAAGAAACGGTGGGGTACGTACACACGATGAAATCCGGTTTAAATGCTTGAATGTACTTTAGGAACTTGCTTCGACCCATCTGATTCAGGAAATGTTGACTCTTAGATCGGGGTTGCACCTTACCTGTTTTAAAATATAATCTCCCCCAAAGTTTTGGGATGTATTTAATAATTTCACTATATACTTCTTTAATAATGGTGTTAATCGGCTGATTTAAAAAATCTCCGAAATCCAAATGAATAATTTTTGCCGAAGGATGCTTGATAAGTAACCCTTCAATAACAGCCTCAGCTGCCCGCAAATGTCCGTTTCCAAATGCTGCGGAGAATACCAGAACCCTTAACTGTTTCAAAGACTGGGCCCTCCCTCTCATCTATAAACCACTTTTTCTAACTATCGTTGGTCAAGAATATTTTTTAATGGCTTTAATCTCTATTATAGGGATATCTTTCCGAAAAGAAAAGGGGAGCGGATACATTGGTCGCATGGTTTTCTGTCTATAAAAGAGGTATCATATATCAAGTTAGAGAGGAGAAAACAACATGTCGCTTAAAACGAACGCTGCTCGTATTCTTGACAAGAACAAAATATCTTATGAATTAATAGTATACCCTGTCGATGAAGCCGATCTATCTGCGATTAGCGTGGCTCAAAAAGTAGGCCTGCCAATTGAGCAAGTATATAAAACATTAGTTGCCCGTGGCGACAAAACAGGAGTCATCGTGGCTTGTATTCAAGGGGATCATGAGCTCCAGCTCAAAGGGTTAGCTTCCCTGAGTGGCAATAAAAAAGTAGAGGTTGTTTCCCTTAAGGAAGTCCAACCTCTGACCGGTTATATAAGGGGTGGTGTTTCACCCATTGGAATGAAGAAGCACTATCCCGTCTTCATCGACTTGGAGATTAAACGCCATGAGAAGATTGCGCTTAGTGCAGGGTTACGAGGACTTCAGTTCTACATGAGCCCCATCGATTTGATTTCCGTGACCAAGGCTCAATTAGGCGTGATTTCTATAGAACAATAATTTCTCATTCGTTTTCGTCCTTGAATGGGTTGCCACACGCTAGTTCTTTGTACTATAATAATTATTAAACTAAGCAACTTGTTATCTAAGAATAGAAAGAAATGGATAAAGGGGAGGAATCATTTTGCGCAGTGATATCGTTAAGAAAGGTTCAACAAAAGCAGCCCATCGTTCTCTCTTTTATGCAATGGGCTATACCCCTGAAGATTTGGAAAAACCTCTAATCGGGATTGTTAATGCTTTCAATGAGATTATACCTGGCCATGGGCACCTAAAGGAGTTGGCCCAAGCTGCGAAATTAGGGGTATCTGCCGCAGGTGGCACTCCAATCGAAGTACCAGCCATAGGAGTTTGCGATGGTATTGCCATGGGGCATAAAGGTATGAATTTTTCTCTACCCAGTCGTGAGCTTATCGCCGATTCAATAGAAGCAATGGCTCAAGCGCATGCCTTGGACGGATTGGTCTTAATTCCTAACTGTGATAAAATTGTTCCCGGCATGCTCATGGCTGCAGCACGCCTCAATATTCCCTGTATAGTTGTCAGCGGTGGACCTATGTTAGCTGGTCGCTACCAAGGGAAAAACATCAGTGTTAGTCAGATGTTTGAAGCGGCTGGACAATATGAATCTGGGAAGATTAGCGCAGCAGAACTCTCAACGATGGAGCAATCTGCCTGCCCTGGCTATGGCTCCTGTGCTGGTCTATTTACTGCTAATACGATGAATTGCTTAACGGAGGTTCTCGGCATGGCTCTCCCTGGTAATGGGACAATTCCCGCTGCGAACTCAGGGGCACGAAAAATGCTGGCGAAACGGTCTGGAATTACAATCGTTAACCTAGTGAATGAGGATATAAAACCTCGGGACATTTTGACCCAAAAGGCCTTTGAAAATGCCATAACCCTTGACATGGGAATCGGGGGATCCTCAAACACAGTCTTACATCTCACGGCGATTGCCCATGAGACGGGTATCGAGATTCCTCTCTCACTTTTTGATTCCATTAGCGCCAAGACACCTTATATCACCAAACTCAGTCCTTCAGGAACTCACCACCTTCAAGACCTCAATGAAGCGGGTGGTATCAATGCCGTTATGTATGAGCTGAACAGAGCCGGTGTTCTTCAGACTGATGCGTTGACCGTTTCTGGACCACTCTCAGAGCGTTTGGAAAACGCCCAGACTACTTGTCCCGATGTCATTCATTCCGTTGAAAACCCATACCGTAAAACGGGCGGTATCGCGGTGCTTTCTGGAAATCTAGCACCAGATAACGCCATTGTTAAAGAAAGTGCTGTTGAAAGCAATATGCTCGTGTTTGAAGGCCCAGCCCACGTCTTTAACTCTGAAGATGAGGTATTGGAGGCCTTATTAGCTAAAAAGGTTCATGATGGAGAAGTCCTTGTAATTCGCTATGAAGGTCCAAAAGGCGGCCCGGGTATGAAAGAGATGCTCAATCCGACCGCCATCATTACGGGCATGGGATTGTGTGTTGCTTTACTCACCGACGGTCGTTTCAGTGGGGCCACACGGGGCGCATGCATCGGGCATATCTGTCCAGAAGCCATGGAAGGGGGACCCATTGCCCTCGTCAAAAACGGGGACATTATTTCCATTGATATCCCCAAACGTTCCCTCCAACTCCTTGTCTCTGAAGAAGAATTAGAGAAGCGTCGTCAAGCTTGGGTAAGACCAGAACCCAAGGTCACATCTGGTTATCTGGCAAGGTATGCAAAGTTGGTTTCTTCCGCAAGCAAAGGCGCTGTTTTAATTTAGAATGTATTAAAAGTGAAGGCCGGGAATTATTCCAGCCTTCACTTTTCTATTTGTTTAGATAGAGAAATTTTGCAGTAGTTCACTTTATATTTCATATTTGGGGTAGAATAAAGTAACACGCTTTGTAAGGGGGACAACGAATGAACTTTGAATTGCCGAAATACAAGCAACCGAATTTTAACGAGGAACCTTTGCTATCCGCACCAGACGCCAGCATTGTTATCGTAGAAAACGATGGAGTGGCACCAGCGCACTATCATGCACTCTCAATATATCCGGAGTATTTTAAAGTTAATGGCGAATGGATTTTAGCGAGTGAAAGCAGGATGGATGCTGTACCCGTCCTAAGCAAAGACGGAACCATTCAAGTTGTTGAATTCAGAAATCTTAAAGTAGGAGACAAGGTAATTGTCGGTCGAACTGAAGACGGCCTTGAAGGAATCTACGTATATGCCAAAGGCTTTAGTTCTAACGATTCCAACTCAGATTTATTTGCATTTCGATCTGGTCGTTCCAGAGAGACAGCTTATTCTATGGACTACAACCAACTCTATGAACTCTTAAAACATGAAAAGGATAACGGCTATATCGTCTGGGTCTTGGGCCCAGCGGTTGTCTTTGACTACGATTCTAGGCAAGCCCTTTCCTCCTTGATTTCCAACGGGTATGCCCATGCCATCCTTGCCGGTAATGCCATGGCGACCCATGACCTCGAGGCCGCATTATTTGGAACTGCTTTGGGCCAACACACCTATAATCAACAGTCCCCACCGAATGCTCATTATCACCATTTAGACCTAATTAACAAAGCCCGGGAAGCTGGTTCACTTGAGATGTTGCTTGAAAAGGAAGGCATTCAGGATGGGGTTGTTTATTCTGCGATCACGAATAACGTACCTTTAGTTCTGGCAGGCTCCATTCGTGATGATGGCCCCCTTCCGCCCGTCATTGCGAATGTGTATCAAGCTCAAGATGAAATGCGCAAGCATACCCGTAAAGCTACGACACTCATCTGTCTGGCTACACAGCTTCATACCATTGCAGCTGGGAATATGACCCCGGTCTACACACGAAAAGACGGTGATATCCGGCCCGTTTATATTTACTGTGTTGACATCTCTGAGTTTTCAGTCAACAAACTTAAGGACCGAGGTTCGTTAGCTGTGACCTCTTTGGTAACCAATGTTCAGGATTTTGTAGTACATTTAAAGAATAACTTAGTAAAGCCATAATACGATGTTTTCCTTCAAAAGTTAAGCGTAGAGGCCGAGATTAATTTCTCGGCCTCTACGCTTAACTGAAAGTTATGTTGTAGCTAAGGTACATTCAAAAAATAACAAGTCAGTATGCCAGTCTATTTTGCGTCATACTGCGTCGGTAGGTTCACCTAATAGCCCGCTATGAGGTAAACCTACCTCCTTGTCTGACACAAAATATCCTTGGCATCTTTGACTTGTTATTTTCTTTCATATGCCTAACTAATCAAGAAAGAGTCAACTCTTGCTCCTCTGAACCTCGAAGCTTGTGACCGTCAAGTTAAAGATCCACCGCTTCTGGCGATGGATCTTTAACTTGTTTGATTCCAAATTCTACAGCTTAGGCAATTCAAAAGAACTCTTCAAAGACACAATTCTGTTAAAAACCAGTCGGTCTTGGGTTGTATTCAAGGGATCGACGTTAAAGTAACCATGTCTGAAGAACTGAAACTTGTCGTGGGGCTTTGAAACTTTCATGTTTGGTTCTAGGAAGCCATGAACAATATCTAAAGACCTGGGATTAACGTGATCCAGAAAAGATGTCCCTTCTTCCATATCTTCATCCAAAATTAACGCTTCGTATAGTCGGAATTCTGCAGGCACAGCCTGTGATACTTCCACCCAATGAATCGTCCCTTTGACTTTTCTACCTGTGAATCCTGACCCACTCTTGGTCTCCTGATCATAGGTACAGTGCAGTTCGATGACTTTTCCCGTCTCGTCCTTTACTATGTTATTACATTTAATGAAATAAGCGTTTTTCAGCCGAACTTCATTCCCAGGGAAAAGTCTGTGATACTTGGCAGGTGGATTCTCGATAAAGTCCTCTTGCTCAATATAAATTTCGCGCGAAAAAGGAATTTGACGAGTACCCATTTCTGTATTTTCCGGGTTGTTTTCTGCCTCTAACATCTCCACCTGATTTTCGGGATAATTTGTAATAACCACCTTTAGTGGCTCTAGTACAGCCATCGTTCTTGGTGCTTTAAGTTTCAAATCCTCCCGAATAAAATGTTCGAGCATCTTAGTGTCGACAACACTATCCGCTTTAGCCACCCCTATTTCCCTAGCGAAAGTACGAATTGCCTCTGCAGTATATCCTCTTCGACGAAGTCCAGAGATAGTTGGCATACGGGGATCATTCCAGCCATCCACGACGTGTTCATCAACCAGCTGCTTAAGTTTCCGCTTACTCATCACCGTATTCGTGATATTTAAACGGGCGAATTCATATTGATGAGGAACCTGCTCCATCTCGCATTCCCGAATAACCCAATCGTATAAGGGGCGATGATGCTCAAATTCTAAGGTACAAATCGAGTGTGTGACCCCTTCGATAGCATCTTCTAAAGGATGCGCAAAATCGTACATTGGATAGATACACCAAAGGTCCCCTGTATTGTGATGGCTCGCATGAGTAATCCGGTAAAGGACAGGGTCGCGCATAGTTATATTAGTTGAGGCCATGTCAATTTTAGCTCGTAATACCTTTTCACCGTCTTTAAATTCGCCTCCACGCATACGTTCAAACAGCGTCAGGTTTTCTTCCACTGAGCGATCGCGGTAGGGGCTTCCTTGTCCCACCTCTGTTAACGATCCTCGCATTTGTCGAATTTCCTCTGCCGTGGAATCACAAACGTAGGCCTTGCCCTTTTTAATGAGTATAACTGCCCGGTTGTACATTTCTTCAAAGTAATCTGAGGCAAAAAACAATTCATCCCACTCATATCCTAGCCACACTACATCTTCCTTAATAGACTCCACATATTCCGTGTCTTCTTTAGCTGGATTCGTGTCATCAAAACGCAGATGCGTCTTACCCTTGAATTCATCCGCCAGTTCAAAGTTCAGAATGATCGATTTAGCATGTCCAATATGTAAATAACCATTGGGCTCCGGTGGGAACCGCGTGATAATATGATCGACCTTGCCAGATTTTAGATCCTCAACGATAATATTTCTCAGAAAATTTGAAGTGGGCTTGTTTTCCATCTGTTATCAACCTCTCTTCTAAGGATGTTCTTCTGCCAATTTTACCCTTGCCTTAAATAATACTGCATTGCGAGCGGGACTTCAACTTTGACCCCTTAAACCTATGTTATCAGCCTATGTTATCCAATTAAAGTCCCAATATTTCAGGTCTTTACGGGTCACATTATAGTTCTAGTCTAACTGATTCATCTGTTTTGATGGACTAGTTGAGCTTCCCATAATTATTTTAGTCTGAGATGCGCCTTGAATGGATATAATTGGAATAAGATATAAGGTTCTCGGATAAATCCTTATTAGGAGGCAACTAATGACTTTATCAGGTAAACTTTCAGATATAAAACTACTTTTGGCCTTGTTTGGTAATGTAACAATAATAGAAATTCTTCAATTTAAAGCGAAGGTTATACGCAATAATAATGTTGCATAATTGGAGGAACGCCGGGGACGGTTCCTGACGTTCCAGGTAAAAGGAAGAAACGCCGGGGACGGTTCCAAACGTTCCATGGTTAAAACAAGTGTCCTGCCGCGGGGTTGGGGCAAAGGCGCCTTCTATCCCGCCAAACATTACTCAGATTTCTTAACCACACGATAAACACTAGAGACGGGCATACCACCCATATGTTGGGCTATTTTCCTATAACTTAACCCAGTGTTATTCTTTAAAGCAAGTATTGCCTCATCCCTGCTACTCGCGTGCCTTATTAAATCGCTAACCTTCTCCTCATCGAGAATATTTAGCTCACCTTCTACCGCCATAAACTGACGGAAGAATAAGTCCTTTTGATCTTCAAATCCTACTAGTTCTCTGTACATTTCTATTGCTCTAACCCGATTAGTAGAGATACTATCCAAGATTTTGCTGGTATCCAGCAAATGCATGACATCTTCTTCTCCCATGTAAATTCCGTAGCTGCTCCAACTGTAATCACCTGCCTCCTTTACCATCTTAGCCTTCACTGGGTTACGGTGTATGTATTTACCGACTTGTATGAAATATGGGTCACTATTTACCAGTTCACTTCTAAATCTATCTTGAAATAAATGTCCACAACGCCCATATCTTTTGTTAAAGTAGTACACATAGCTTACGCTTAATCCCTTCATAAACGTTGAGATATCTGCTCCGTTGGCATCTACAAGTAGGTGGGCATGGTTGTCCATCAAACAATAAGCATATAACTTTACCGCATGCTTTTCCTGTTGCAACTTCAATATCTCCAAATATCGTTGTTTATCATGATCTCCACGAAAAATATCCTTGCGTTCATTACCCCTTTGTATCACATGGTAAACTGCATCTTCCCCTTTAACTCTCGACTGTCTGCTCATTTGCTTACCACCTTAAGATGTATATTTGCTACTTTAGCCCATAATATCACATAGTTGGAACAGATGGAACCGTCCCCCACGTTCCCACTTCTGCATTTCTGCAATTCTCTAGCGAGCTTAAATGAAATAAAAAGAAAGCATGTAACTTAGTTTACCCAAACTAAGTTACATGCTTTTTCATGCTTTTCTGTTTCAGATGATCTTATTGCGACTTGATTTCCACCAGCGTCACTGAAACGTCCACAGTCTTATCATCCCGGAACACGGTGACAGTAATCGTGTCACCCGGCTTATACTTGAACAACTCATGAGTTAATTCCAGAGAGTTCTTAATCTCTTTACCATTAACCTTCGTCAAGACATCCTTAGCACGAATTCCTGCTTTTTCAGCCGGTCCACCTAGCGTGGCATTGGCAACATATGCGCCAGCAGGCCACCCTTTTTGACTAGCATATTCAGCCGTATACCTGGGATCTATCTGGACATTAAGCCCCGGATGGCTAGCATACCCTTTTTCTATCAGTTGTTTGATCGTCGGCAACGCGTCAGACATCGGGATAGCAAACCCCATTCCTTCAAAGCCAGGTTCCTGATTTTTTGCAGAATTAATTCCTATAACTTGACCTTGGTAATTGACAAGTGGCCCGCCACTGTTTCCGGGGTTAATGGCAGCATCCGTTTGGATGAGGTTGAAACTTGCTTCTCCCTCAAGATCTAAAATCCGATTTGTAGCCGAAATAACACCTGTGGTCACTGAGCGAGCAAACTCTTGTCCTCCCGGGTTTCCGATTGCCACTACCGGTTCACCTACTTGGAGCTTTGAAGAATCTCCCTGTTGCGTAGCAGTTAGGTTTTTGGTATCGGCTATCTGAATTACTGCTAAATCCGTACGTTTATCGGCGCCCACTAGTTTTGCGTTCAAATTTCGGCCATCTGCCAGACTCACAACAATTTTTTCTGCACCCGTAACTACATGGTTGTTCGTGACAATGTAGCCATGTTCCGCATCAATGATAAAGCCGGACCCGCTTCCCACTTCTGTTAGACCGTCCCCACCGAACATTTCCCCAGTAGTCCGGAAATTGGCAATCCCGACAACCGCTGGCCCAGTGGCCTTAGCAATCTGAGCAACAGGAAAATTAGTGATGCCTTCAGTATTAATGGTAGGAGTTGTTGCCGCACCATTTAAAACAACTTGATTTGTGGGCGTCTGTTGAATATTACCGTAGATAGATGGAACCAGCGCCACCGCCATTACCCCGCCTAGTAAAGCACTAATTAAAGAAACTACAACCGTGGAAAAAAAACCGGTTCTTCTCATGACTAACCTCCTCTAGCTATTATAGACTCTCGGCATTCGCCGAGGCAGTTGGGACAAGGGTTTCCCTAAACCAACTTTATAGCATTCCTCCTACTTTAGTGGGAGGAATTTGCTTTTTTATTTAGTCAAACTGGAAATTCACGAGTGATAAATAGTTTGTTAATGTGCCGAAAAACGGCTCATATCACTTGACTTTTCCAAAACGTCCCCATAATTGAGCGACAAGGGATGCATTTCATTTGATTACAAATTTTGGGGTGATCCATTTGTAATGCCCCCGCTTGTCAAGACACGATTTTGAAATATTTAAGATAAACTCCTTTCTTCACAATCAGTCTTATTTCTCTTATGGGGAGAGTGTGTTTACCGCCTTTTCTCTGGGATCGGCTTGACGTGGGCCCCTACATCGAATGCTGCAATGGGTCGAAGTCTGTGGCTCAAAGGATGTATTCCTCCACTTGAATGTTTGTTATACTACCTGACCATCTTCATCGTCGTGAGCATAATAGATGTTGGCTGGAGTGGCATACTCTAGTGATTGCGTGTGGCCGGTTACATTTCCACAAATACTACATACATAAAGTTCTCTAAGGTTAGTCGTTAATGTTCCCCCTTTCATTTTAGTTTAACCTAGATAATAGTACTCCTTAAAAGACTGAATACAACTGAATACAACTGACTCCACCTAACCATATTAGAAGTTCCATTTTGATTTTTTCCTTTTTGCTAAATAGTTTATTCCTGCTCTAATTGTTTCACTTAAAATTTGAACATAATCTATTGCTATTTCAGCTTTTTCTGTCAT
>DASRMA010000159.1:0-3186 GCA_035648155.1 Desulfosporosinus sp. | reverse complement strand
TCACCTGTCAACAGGTATGCTGGCTCTGTCTCATAATATCGTGTTTACCATAAATTGTAACCAATGTGGGTCAAGCATAGCTTCTATAAGTGGGAGTGGTACCCCGTTACCCTGCTTCGGTGGGGGTAGAATCCCCCACCGGAGTCTCGATGTTCAACTTTAGTTGAACGAGTTCACTATTAAGCCGTCCTGAATTTTTGTGGAAGGTAAATTGTACGGGCACAATTATGCTATAATAGCTGAGTGGAAAATTTCTATTCCATGAGTGAGAATGAGAATAGAGGAATATCATATGTTTCAATCACATTTAGGAGAAATAGCTGCTTTAGCAACCGCCTTATGTTGGACAATTACTGCCGTTGCCTTTGAATCTGCTGGCAAAAAAGTTGGCGCTATATCCGTTAACTTAATAAGACTTGTTATAGCTTTTGTCTTAATTTCAGTCTTTAATCTGTTCACACGGGGAATGCTGTTACCCTTGGACGCTTCGGGATCTACTTGGTTTTGGTTGTCCTTTTCTGGATTGATAGGCTTTGTTATCGGAGATTTGTTTTTATTTCAGGCCTTTGTACAAGTAGGTGCACGTATATCAATGTTAATCATGTCAACGGTACCGCCGATTACGGCGATAACTGGTTTTATTCTTATGGGAGAAAGAATCACATTATTGGGTTCAGTTGGCATGGCTATCACAATTGGAGGGATTGCACTTGTGATCCTTACCAGAAATTCAGGTGAAAAGATAATCGGGTTAACGTATCCGGTAAAAGGATTAATATATGCATTTATTGGGGCCTTAGGGCAAGCGTTTGGATTGGTTTTTAGTAAATTTGGAATGGGGTCCTATAACCCAATTGCTGCAACTCAAATTAGAATTATTGCAGGCATTATTGGTTTTTCAATTGTGATTTCGGTTTCTAAAAACTGGAGAAATTTATATACAGCCCTAAAAGATAGTAAGGCTATGAAACATATCACTATTGGATCATTCTTTGGGCCGTTCATAGGCGTATCACTTTCATTGTTTGCTGTTCAGCATGCACCAACAGGCATAGTTTCAACAATCATGTCAATCACACCGATTTTGATTATCCCTATGTCAATTATCATGCTTAAAGAAAAAGTAACAATTAGAGAGATTTTTGGTGCTATTATCTCTCTAATTGGAGTTTCGCTTTTATTTATATAAGGCACATTCAAAAAAATAACAAGTCAGTATGCCAGTCTATTTTGTGTCATACTGTGTCGGTATGTTCACCTAATAGCCCGCTATGAGGTAATCATACCTCCTTGTCTGACGCAAAATATCCTTGGCATCTTTGACTTGTTATTTTCTTTCATATGCCTAAGTGACGATAACGATGCATACACAAAAAGATCGCCCTTGTGAGGCGATCAAAAGAGAGAACAAACTACATCAAAAAAACTAAAAGAACCTGTCCTCATTATAGGTCATAATTTGACGAATGTAAATATATGTAAATAACCAATTATTGGAAACAGATAACAAATGATAGAAGATGAATATCTGCCAGGATAGCTGAATAGTTTATATTGACATGATATAATACAAATGTTAAGATCAAAAGTAATCAATTGAATAATGTATGCTCTTATCCGGAGTGGTGGAGGGACTAGCCCAATGAAACCCGGCAACCCGCTTTGTATGCAATGCTTTTATAGTTTGCTCAAAGCATGGTGCTAATTCTTGCAGAAGAGATTCTTCTGGCAGATAAGAGGAGCGTCGATTATACGTAATTTTGGCCTCTTCTATGTTGGAAGAGGTCTTTTCTGTATATTCGAAGTGTCTAATGACAAATCTGAAGGTGGGGACGTTCATGAGTGTTGAAAAGACTTACGCGGAGATTAATGCCAAGATTAAATCAGGTAAAGCAGTCGTCGTGACTGCCGAGGAACTCATCACTCTGGTGGCAGAAAAAGGCCTCTCTAAAGCAGCTCAAGAAGTCGATGTGGTAACCACTGGCACCTTTGCGCCAATGTGTTCCTCAGGTGCGTTTTTAAGTTTCGGACACACAAAACCACGGATGAAAATGCAGAAAGTATGGTTGAACGGGGTATCAGCCTATACAGGCATAGCTGCGGTTGACGCCTATATTGGTGCGGCTGAAATGCATGAAGATGACCCACTTAATACCAATTATCCGGGAGAATTTAGGTACGGCGGGGGCCATGTCATTCAGGATCTCGTTGCGCGTAAACCAGTCAAACTAAAAGCGCTGGGATATGGTACGGATTGTTATCCACGTCGAAATCTTGAGACCACCATTACGTTAGATGAAATCAATGAGGCTATTCTTTTTAATCCACGGAATGCCTATCAGAATTACAATTGCGCAGTGAACTTGACTGATCGAACTATTTATACGTATATGGGAATGATTAAACCTCATTTAGAGAACGCCAATTTCTCAACATCAGGACAACTTAGCCCGCTTTTGAAGGATCCTCATTTCAAAACGATCGGCGTTGGTACAAAGATTTTCCTCGGTGGTGGGATTGGTTATGTCGCTTGGAACGGCACGCAACATTTCCCGTCAATGACGAACGTTGATGGTAAGGAACTGGGCGCAGCAGGGGGCACACTTGCTGTCACAGGAGATCTGAAACAAATGAGCCCTAGATGGCTTGTAGGCACCAGCTATCTAGGATATGGTGCAACACTCAGTGTTGGTATCGGTATTCCCATCCCTATTCTCAATGAAGAAATTGCTCGGTATGCAGCCATGAAGGATGAAGAATTGTTTGCACCTATAGTCGACTATGGAGAAGCGTATCCCTCGCTTACACCAGGGAATCTAGGGTATGTCAGTTATGCTGAACTAAAGAGCGGGAAGATCAAGGTGAATGGCAAGGAAGTAATCACAGCTCCATTATCAAGTATACCACGGGCCCGTGAGATCGCTTCAACCTTAAAGGGGTGGATCCAAAGAGGAGAATTTCAGCTGACAGAGCCCGTCAAAACTCTTCCCTCACCTGCTGACGGCTTTATCGTTCACAGTATAAAGGAGGCTTGATTTATATGTCGCCAAAAAGAATAGTTTTACGGTTCGGGACAGATATCTCGGTTAAGCCGATTGTTTATCGCTTAGTCAAAGATTATGACTTGGTGGTTAATATTGTGAAAGCAGATGTCAACCCTCAAAAAGAAGGAACAATGATCTTGGA
>DASRMA010000158.1:0-7579 GCA_035648155.1 Desulfosporosinus sp. | reverse complement strand
TTGGACTTGTGGATGTAATTGATGCTAGGGTTGCCAACTTGGCTTCCGGCTTTATGACCTTTGATCACTCCAAATTACCTTGGTTTCTAAACTACGATGAAGTGGATTACATCATTGAAGGAGAGTTTGTTCTAGAGGTTGAGGGCAAAGTAATCCGTGCAGTAGCAGGAGATGTGCTTTATATCCCGAAGGGAAGCAAGGTAATCTTTTCTTCTCCATCATTTTGCAAGGTGTTTTATGCAACCTATCCTGCTAACTGGGCGGATTTTTTTGAGTGAACTCGTTTAGCTTAAGCTAAACATCGGGAGTTTGGTGGGGGAGTCTTGGAATTTTAATTATATATATATTAAGCACCCTTGTTAATTCTTTTTAAAATGGAAAGTGTAACATTTTATGATGCTCTCCATTTTCTCCTCTACAAGTTGGCAAGAGCTACCAATAGTCTACCAAAAAGCTTATAACTAAAATTTCCATAAAAAACAGCTTAACAAATTTAGTAGAATACTCTCACATCACAGTTATGATATGAGGGTATTCTTAGTTTAGCCCTTTTTCAAAATTGTCCTTGACATAGGGTCCATATTAGTTTGCTGGGGCGCTTAATATTTTCCACTGAAAGGGGAAGATTAATAGAGCCAGTGGGGTAAAAGTCGCGTAAATTATAGTTATTGACTATTCTATTAATAATTAGTATAATAACTAATAACTAAAGTCTATCTTTCTAATCTTACTTAAATCTAAGGTCTGCAAACAATGCAAGGAAAGAGAGGAGAATGAACCACAAATGACTGAACTCATCTTATCCAGATTACAATTCGCGGTGATCACGTCTTATCATTTCTTGTTCGTACCACTAACACTGGGTCTATCCGTTTTGGTTGCAATGATGGAGTCTTGGTATGTAAAGACAGGAAATGAAACGTACAAAAAAATGACTAAGTTTTGGGGAAAATTATTCCTGATTAACTTTGCTATGGGTGTCGTAACAGGAATAGTTCAAGAGTTTCAATTTGGAATGAACTGGTCTGAGTATTCAAGGTTTGTCGGAGATATTTTCGGAGCCCCATTAGCAATTGAGGCATTAGTTGCCTTCTTTCTAGAATCAGTGTTTTTAGGCTTGTGGATTTTTGGATGGGATAAATTGTCCAAAAAAACACATGCACTTACTATTTGGCTTGTAGCCATTGGTACCAACTTGTCCGCACTTTGGATTTTGATTGCTAACTCGTTTATGCAAGAACCAGTTGGGTATATTCTGCGAAATGGCCGGGCAGAAATGACCGATTTCTTTGCCTTAATTACAAATCCTCATGTAATATATCAATTTCCTCATACTGTACTCAGTGGATTCGTAACCGCGGCGTTCTTCGTTATGGGGATTAGCGCTTACCATTTACTGAAAAAGAATCATCTGGAAGTTTTTCACCGTTCGTTCCACATGGCAGTAATTTTCGGATTAATCAGTGCCATCGGAGTCGCAGGCATTGGACACTTTCAAGCAATGCATCTTGTGCAGGTACAACCCATGAAAATGGCTGCTGCTGAAGCGCATTGGGAGACTGAAAATCCCGCAGGTTTAGTGTTATTTGCCACAATCGATGAGAAAAATCAGAAAAATAATTTCGAGGTTAAAATTCCTGGCTTGTTAAGTTTCCTTTCATACAATAGTTTTTCGGGAGAAGTTAAAGGAATTAATGAACTCCAGACTGCTGATGTCCAGAAATTTGGGCCAGGCAACTATGTTCCACAAGTAACTTCTTTATTCTGGAGTTTTAGGATTATGCTATTGGCTGGATTTTGGCTAGTGCTAATTCCGATCCTAGGGCTTTACTTCTATAAAACAAATCGTCTGGACCAAAAGACTTGGTTTTTAAAGGTTGTACTATTGACAATTCCAATACCTTATATTGCTAATACCGTGGGTTGGTATATGGCTGAAGTTGGACGTATGCCTTGGATTGTTTATGGATTACAAAAAGTAGACGCAGGTCTATCCACCTCAGTTTCGGCACTTTCTATACTGATCACTTTTGTTGGCTTTACTCTGATTTATGGAGTCTTGGCCGTAGCAGACGTTTACCTCTTGCTTAAGTTTATTAAGAAGGGTCCGGAAGACGTTAGTACGGATAAATCACTGAAAAGTGGAATAAAGGGGGCGTCGTTATGGACTTAAACATTCTTTGGTTCATACTTATCACCGTCTTGTTTGTCGGATTCTTTTTTCTTGAAGGATTTGATTTTGGAGTAGGAATTCTACTGCCTTTCCTAGGTAAAAACGACTCAGAACGTCGAGTGATCATCAATACCATCGGACCGGTTTGGGACGGGAATGAGGTGTGGCTGATAACGGCCGGTGGTGCAATGTTTGCAGCTTTTCCTAATTGGTATGCAACTTTGTTTAGTGGCTTCTATCTCGCTTTGTTTCTAATATTGTTTGCTATAATAATTCGCGGTGTTGCTTTCGAATTTCGTAGCAGTGACAGTAACCCCACTTGGAGAAATACATTTGATTGGATGATCTTCGGTGGAAGTTTCCTTTCCGCTCTTCTTTGGGGCGTTGCATGCTCCAATATAGTTAAGGGAGTGCCAATTGACGCAAAAATGCAATATGTTGGAACCTTTTTCACACTACTCAATCCTTATGCTATCGTTGGTGGTTTAACTACACTACTGGTATTCATGCTTCATGGCGCTTTATATCTCAACTTAAAGACTACCGGAGAGATGGAAAAGCGGGCTTCGAAGGCTGCCAAGAAAATTGCAGTGGTTGCTATCCCGGTTGTTCTCTTATTTGCGGGATTGACTTATTTCCAAACAGATCTGTTTTCTAATCTTGGAGCTGGCATTACTTTGTTAGCATCCGGTGTAGCATTAGTCCTAGCCTATGTGTTGATACGTTCCAGTAAGGGCGGTTGGGCTTTTGTTGCAAATGGTGTTACCATTCTCTTGTTTACAGTAGCTTTGTTTTGGGGACTCTTCCCACGGGTTATGATTTCCAGTCTAAATCCAGAATGGAGTTTAACTATTTATAGTGCCTCGTCTAGCCCCTATACTTTAAAGATTATGACGATTATTGCACTGACAATGGTTCCAATTGTACTTTTGTATCAGGGATGGACCTATTGGGTTTTTCACAAACGCATTACAGAAAAAGACTTACACTATTAGTCGTCAGTGTCTCTGCCCGTTCGCACACGTTCCATTGCTATTAGCTTGATGCCAAGGCTAAAACGCAAAACCCATTGGCTTCTCTGGTCGAATGTTATGCCATCCTTGGCCATTCGACACTAGGCACGTCCTGTGCCGTCGCATGTGTGTTATTGCGTTTCTTCACGCCTTATCGCCTGCGCTCATTGACGCAATTCCTCTCTCCGTGCTCTCTAAGCAGAGAAACTTCCTCTGGCTTAGGTTGACGGGGGGGTGGGTACGATTTCCACACAAAGAAAGTTAAACGAAAATGGAGGAGCAAGAGACGTCTTGCTCCTCCATTTTTGCATCTTTATAGCTTGTAGGATACTCTGTAGTAAGGGCTAACGATGAACGGGAGATGAGATAAATGTTCGATAAGCGATTAGCTCATGAGGCAAAACCTGTCGTAGGGTTTGTGATGCTCACGGTTGGGATGGGCATAGCAATCGCTTTGCTAGCCGTTGCCCAAGCTTGGTTCTTCTCCCGGGTCGTTGCTGGGGTATTCTTAGAAGGGGCTACCCTTAGCTCAGTCTGGAATTTCTTGATTTTCATTCTCGGGATTATTGGGCTGCGGGCAGTCTTTCAATGGGTCAGTGAAATAAGCGCTCATGAAGCGGCTTTCCACATTAAGGCAAGTCTGCGTAAACGGTTAATAAGCCATATTGTTTCCTTAGGACCGGTGTATGCTCAAGGGGAAAGGGCAGGAGAGTTAATCACAACGGTGGTAGATGGGATCGAATCTCTCGAGGAATACTTTTCAAAGTACCTGCCCCAACTGCTTCTGGCTGCAGGAATACCGTTGCTTATTTTAGGATTTGTGTTTCCTCTAGATTGGAAATCAGGGTTAATTCTTTTATTCACGGGTCCGCTCATTCCTATCTTTATGATGCTGATCGGAAAGCTGGCTGAGAAAAAATCATTGCACCAGTTTCAAAGTTTAAGTCGAATGAGCGCACATTTCTTAGATGTTTTACAAGGAATTACGACTCTTAAAGTGTTTGGCCGGGCGAAAGATCAAACACAGGTAATTGAGAGAGTGAGTGATTCGTTCCGAAAAACTACACTAAGTGTGTTGAGGATCGCTTTTTTATCTGCGCTTGTGTTAGAATTTTTAGCAACTATGAGCACAGCGATTGTTGCTGTAACCATAGGGTTAAGACTTGTTTATGGAACCCTTTCTTTCTCAGCAGGGTTGTTTCTCTTGCTCCTCGCACCTGAATTTTACACTCCCTTAAGAACTCTCGGCTTAAATTTCCACGCTGGGCTGTCTGGGGTAAATGCGGCGGAGCGGATCTTTGAAATTCTGGACGTTCCTTTGATGTGTGTAGAGGAGAGTAGTGAGGACAATAAGGCCAATAAAGACAATAAAGACAGTAAAAATACAAAACGTGCTGAGAACCTAAAAGCAATAGATAATAATATAATGATAGAACATGAAAATAATAATAATAATAATTCAATAGAAAAACTGAGGGGACAAGAGTTATCCACTGATTTTGACATCTCTCTTGAACACGTTAGCTTAACGTACCAGGCGGGAGAAAAACCAGCATTGAGTGGGATCAACCTATCTCTATTTTCTGGAGAAAGAGTTGCTCTCGTAGGGCCTAGTGGTGCAGGAAAAACTTCTATTGCCCAGATTCTACTTCGTTTTATAGAGCCATCCGCGGGTAATGTTTTTGTCAATGGAGAATTACTCAAGACTATTTCGCTTAAAAATTGGCGTGAACAGATTGCGTACGTTCCCCAGACCCCTTATTTATTTGCAGGGAGTATTGCGGACAATATTCATTTTGGAAGGCCATCTGCAACAATCGAAGAGGTTAGGAGAGCAGCTCAAGATGGGTCAGCCCATGAGTTCATTTTAGAGCTTCCCGGTGGTTATGATACCTCTCTTGGAGAAGGGGGCACTCGCTTAAGCGGTGGACAGGCCCAAAGAATTGCAATCGCTCGTGCGTTATTGAAAGATGCTCCTTTACTCATTTTAGATGAAGCAACATCTTCCTTAGACACAGCTAGTGAATTCGAAGTTCAGAAAGCACTGAAGCGACTAATGGAGAGAAAAACCACTTTAATCATTGCTCATAGGCTAAGTACTGTTCGTCAAGCGGATCGAATCCTAGTGTTAGACGAAGGGAAGATTGTTGAACAGGGTAACCACGAAGAATTGATGAGAAAGCACGGACTTTATAGCCGACTGGTTTCAGAATATCGAGGTGAGTCTATATGAAGAGTATAATGTGGTTAACTCGCTTCATGTTACCTAGCTGGCGGAGAATCATACTCGCTTTAATTTTAAGTGCGCTAACGATCACGAGTCACATCGGCTTAATGGCTACGTCTGCCTATCTTTTAGCTAGGGCTGCTCTTCATCCGCCTATACTAGATTTAATGATACCCATCGTGGGAGTCCGCTTTTTCGGACTCTCACGGGCAGTCTCACGTTACGTAGAACGGTATGTGTCCCATGACGTGACGTTTCGAGTCTTAAGCCAAATTCGGGTAAAATTTTATCAAGGGTTAGAACCCCTGGCCCCAGCTCGATTATTAAACTTTAGGAGTGGGGATCTTCTGAGTAGGATTGTAGCGGATGTGGAAATCCAGCAAAACTTATTTTTACGAGTTTTCGCGCCGCCTTTCGTCGCCTTACTTGTCCTTCTTGGATATGGCTTCTTTTTAGCCCGTTATGATTTACGATTTTCCTTCATCCTTGCCGCCAGTTTTCTAGTAGCGGGGCTTGGGATACCGTGGGGAATAAAAGCTATGAGTCAAGGTGTAGGGCGTCAGATGGTCGCTTTAAAAGCAGAGCTCAACACACAAGTTGCCGATAGCCTTTTGGGAATTACGGAATTAGTTGCCTATGGACAAGACCAAACACACTTGGCTAAGATTCAGCGAACAGACAAGAAATTGATGGATAAGCAGCGTCGAATCGCCTGGCTTACGGCACTTTCCTCTGCCATGACGGGGATGATTGCCAATCTAGGCATGTGGTTCGTCCTCGTTCTCGGTATATTACTCGTGGAAAAAGGTAAGTTGAGTGGAGTAAACTTAGGGATGTTAGCTCTGGGGACCTTCAGCAGCTTTGAAGCGTTGTTTCCCTTAGCCCTAGTCCCTCATCATCTGGAACAAAACTGTGCGGCCGCGGATCGATTGCTAGAGTTGATCGAGGGTAAACCTGCAGTACAGGATACTGGCGTAGATTCTCCCAAACCGGAGGGATTGGATTTTTCCTTCCAAGACGTGAGCTTTAGGTATGGCCATGATGAACCATGGGCTTTGGATCATCTGACGTTTCGGATACCCCAACAAGGCAAGGTGGCGATCGTTGGACAGAGTGGAGCCGGCAAGACTAGTATCGTCAATCTCCTTCTTCGTTTTTGGGAATACGGCGAAGGTCAAATTGACTTGGGTGGACATTCGTTACGGGAGTACACTCAGGAGGATGCTCGGAGATTTTTTGGAGTTATGACTCAACGTACGCATCTTTTCAACGCGACAATCCGAGAAAATCTTCTTTTGGCGAAACCAGAGGGGACGGATGAAGAACTAATTCAAGCGTCTCAGCAAGCTAAGCTCCATGATTTTATCCTGTCTTTACCCCAAGGGTATGACAGCTACGTCGGAGAAGGTGGTTTTAAACTATCAGGGGGACAGAGACAGCGTTTGGCTATTGCTCGAGTCTTTTTAAAAAATGCCCCGATATTAATACTTGACGAAGCCATGGCAGGACTTGATCCCTTGACCGAACGGGAGGTTATGGATGAAGTCTATCAACTAATGGAAGGGCGTACCACCTTAGTTATCACACATCGTCTTCCTGGCTTAGAGAAAATGGATGAAATACTCGTACTCGACAAGGGTCAGATCGTTGAACGTGGAAAGCACGAAGAGCTGCTCCAACAAAAAGGGCTCTATACTAAGCTGTGGGAGGCTAAAGGTTAGTCCTCGCTTTCATTTCCTTGTTCTAAGAGGGATTCAGCTTCGTGCGTAGGTAGAGTTTGCACATTTTTAAGCTTTCGAGCTATAGTCCTAGACTTTCTGGTCGCGGTTTCGATAGTGTTACTGGCTTCTTGAAGTTTCTTCTGGGTTTTTTCGAGGACCTCCACAAACTTCCCAAATTCCGTTTTCACTGCGCTCAGCAAGTTCCAGACTTCACTAGAACGCTTTTCTATAGCGAGAGTTCTGAACCCCATCTGTAGGCTGTTGATGAGGGCAGCCAGCGTAGTCGGGCCAGTGATGACGACTTTGTACTCCCTTTGGAGGAATTCACAAAGTCCAGGTCGACGTAAAACCTCAGCATATAATCCTTCGACGGGTAAGAACAAGATACCAAAATCAGTGGTATTAGGAGGATCGATATATTTGGCATGAATTGTTTTCCCCTCCA
>DASRMA010000157.1:0-10410 GCA_035648155.1 Desulfosporosinus sp. | reverse complement strand
GCGTTGGGGTACTATAATTTAATAGTCTATAGTTTTTCATGGTCATGTCTTCGCAAAGGAGGGTAGGACGGTAGTACGGAAGTAACTATATAAATAAAACGGTGGAATGGGTTCAGTAAAAAAAGAAGGCACCTGAGAGGTGTCTTTTTATCTAGTCAGCATAGATGAATTTCGAGTTGATGATAAGGAAGAGAGGAGAACGCGATGATGGCACAAAGCAAGAAAATTGCGCTCGCTGCCTTAAAAATGGCTATGACAGAGAGCCGAGAAGAAGAGGCCAATTTAAAAGAGTCCTATCTACACCATGGGGTAAAAACTGCTGCAGTTGATTACGGCGGAGAGTACGTCAGCTCGATCCGAAAGATTGTAGAACGTGCTATAGTAGCCGGCAAACGCGAAGGGGTAATCCAAGAGACCCACGGGGATGAAGGCGCCGTAGCCGGTGCAACGCGCGAGGCCTTAAGTCAAATTATGAATAAAGCTATGGGGTTGAATATTGGCGGAAAGATTGGGATTGCACGCCAAGATGATCATTTAAGTGTTGCGATTTTCTTTGGAATAGGGCTTCTGCATTTGGATGAGGTTGCTGTGGGACTAGGGCATCGCGTTGCTCCCAAAGAAGTGGGGTTAGTACATGGTTAGAGGGATTCGAGGAGCGACAACGGTAGAACGTAATGATGCCACAGAGATAAGGGAAGCGACGCAAGAACTTTTACGAATGATCCTTACAGAGAATGCGCTTTGTACAGAAGACTTGGTTAGCGCAATATTCACAGTTACGACGGATCTGAATGCGGATTTCCCTGCCTCTAGTGCGCGTGAGCTTGGTTGGGAGTTGGTACCTCTTCTTTGTGCGACAGAAATCCCTGTGCCAACAGGCCTTTCCCTCTGCATACGTGTTCTAATACATGTGAATACTACGCTCAGTCAAGCGGAAATAAAGCACATTTTTTTGCGCAATGCTAAAGCACTGCGCAAGGATCTGGTGAGGCTTGATGCAAGATGATTTAATCTACGCTATAGGGGTTGTGAGGATAGACTTTCTGTGGTACGATAGTTTAAATTTACAGTTCAGGTTTAGTAATAGTTGAGATTTTCGGTAGAAAGTTAGCTTTGTCTGGCAAAGCTATATGTAGAATGGTGGCAGTGGAGCTCCTGTGGGTGCTTCACGAAGGATTTGGGGAAGATATGTAGGATAGTAGGATGGGGGCGATTAAAAGTCAAGGCACCCTTTATTCGGGGTGCCTTTTTGATACCTAATCTTTAACAGCCTTGTTCGAGTCATGGCCAGCGCAATTTGTGGTTTAATGAAATCTAGAGAGGAAGTGAAATAATGGAATCTATATTCGGAGATTTGGCTAGGAAGGAAATCCGCAATCTGCCACTCTATGTACCAGGGAAGCCTATTGACGAGGTAAAAAGGGAACTCGGCTTGACAGAAATTATTAAGTTGGCCTCCAATGAAAATCCATGGGGACCTTCCCCCCAAGCAATTATTGCGATGAGAGAGGCCGTGGGGGACATTCACCGATATCCTGATGCAGGCGCGTTCACGTTAAAAAGTGCCTTAGGGGAATCATTTGGACTTTCCAGTGACCATTTTTTACTAGGGAATGGTTCTGAAGAAATTGTTCAGATGATTGCGAAAGCATTTTTCCGACCAGGAGAAGAAATTCTAATGGGGAAACCGAGTTTTCCGCGTTATGAAACTGTTTCTCGCCTTATGGGGGCAATTCCTGTCGAAATCCCCCTAGAAGAAGGCTATTATCCTTTGCAAGGCATACTTAGTAGAATCACGGAGAGCACACGAGCGATCTTCATCTGCAATCCTAATAACCCAACGGGAACTGTACGATCGGAATCAGACCTACAAGCCTTTGTGGCGCAGGTACCTCCTCATGTACTCATAATCTTTGACGAAGCTTATATCGAATTCTCTGAACTGAGCTTTTCTGGTTTGGCTTTTTTAGAAGAACCTCGTCCGATCATTGTTTTGAGAACATTTTCAAAAGCCTTTGGTTTAGCGGGAATCCGTTTGGGTTATTCTATTGCCCGTCCTGAGTTGACGGATGCCATGAACCGGGTACGTGAGCCGTTTAATTCGAACTCGATCGCGCTGGCAGGGGCCCTAGCTGCTTGGCGAGATAAGAGCTATCTTCATGAGGTTTGTCAAAAGAATGCTGAAGAACGCCGCTACGTGACGGGTCGTCTTCTGCAATTAGGTGCTCGGATTTATTCATCGGAAACGAATTTTATCTTCGCCTTCTTTGAAAACTCGAGTAGCTCTCTGAGCCAAAAGCTGTTAGAACGTGGATTTATTGTGCGACCAGGAGCACCGTTCGGGTATCCTGCAGCACTGCGTATTACGTTTGGCACTCATGAGGAAAACGAGAAGTTCATACATGCACTTAATGAGATCATGGAGCTGGATAACAACTAAGTATCATAGTGATAAAGTAGTATGGTAGAAAGGGATGGCTAAAATGATTATTGTTATGAAAATGGGCGCCACGGCAGAACAGATTGAAGAGGTTTCCACACGGTTAACGGATGAGGGCATCAAAATACATCTTTCCCAAGGTGTGGAGAAAACGATTATGGGAGCGATCGGGGATCGAACGCGAATGGAGGCCCTTGATTTAGAGGCGTTGCCGTGGGTAGAAAAAGTCGTGCCTATTCTAGCACCGTATAAGCTGGTCAGCAGGGAGTTTCACGCTGCGGATAGCATAATTCGGGTGGGGGGACAAGAAATTGGAGGCAGTAAGATCCATGTGATGGCCGGTCCTTGTGCAGTGGAAAGCAAAGCACAGATTTTGGAATCTGCCCATGCGGTGCGAGAGGCAGGCGCGACCTTTTTACGTGGGGGTGCCTTCAAACCCCGGACCTCTCCCTACTCTTTTCAAGGGCTGGAGGAAGAGGGCTTGCGCTATCTAGCAGAAGCGCGTGAAGAAACGGGGCTTTTAGTGATCACAGAAGTCATTGATGCTCAGGATGTTTCTTTGGTGGCGAATTATGCGGATGTTCTCCAAATTGGCGCTCGGAATATGCAGAACTTTGTCCTCCTCAAAGAAGTTGCCAAATGCGGGAAACCGGTGCTGCTCAAGAGAGGCCCCTCAGCAACTTTAGAAGAATGGATGATGGCAGCTGAGTATATCCTGGATGGAGGCAACAACCAGGTGATGTTCTGCGAACGGGGCATACGCACCTTCGAAAGTTACACACGAAATACTCTTGATTTAAGTATGGTTCCGGCTCTGCACGCCCTTTCACACTTGCCGGTCATTGTTGACCCAAGTCACGGAACTGGGAAGTGGCAATTAGTTCATCCTATGGCGAAAGCAGCTCTCGCTGCGGGAGCAGATGGCTTAATTGTGGAAGTACATCCGCATCCTGAAAAGGCTGTTTCAGATGGAAAACAGTCCTTAACACCCGAAAAATTCCAAATAATGATGACTGATTTGGCAAGGCTCACTACCGCCCTCGATCGTCAATTGGGGGAAGTGAGTTCGTGATAGAAGTTCCAGAAGATAGTTTGACACCAGGATGGTCAGGCCTTCGTAACCAGAAGGCCTGTATCATCGGCTTGGGACTGATCGGTGGGTCTTGGGCAGGCGCTTTGCATCAGATGGGATGGGAGGTTTTTGCGGTTGACCCGGAGAAAGCCAGTATTGATGAAGCTATATCTAGGGGCTGGATTCAGGCAGGCTGGACGGAAATGCCACTGTTCCTGGAGGTGGATTTAGTCGTTTTAGCTCTTCCCCTTCAGGAGTTCTCTAAGGGATACGATCAATTAGTAGGCAGAATTCCCAAGGGGGCAGTTGTTACTGATGTAGGTAGCATCAAAGCAGAAATCTGTAAGAAATCGAGGATGAATACTGAAGCTGGGTCTGGAGCCTTCTTCTTCATAGGTGGGCATCCTATGAGCGGTTCAGAACAGTCCGGGTTTATAGTTGCCGATCCTAATCTTTTTCGGGGCTATCCTTATGTTCTAACCCCAGCTGCTGATTGCCCTCAAGAGGTAGTTGGAAAACTTGCAGAAGTTGTCCGAGGGCTTGGCGCCAAAGTGGTGTATAGAGACTCAAAGGAGCATGATATAGAAGTGGCAATGGTCAGTCATATTCCTCATTTGTTGGCAGTGGCCTTAACGTTTGCAACGCGGGACGCTTCAAAAGATGGGGAATCAGCCTTTGCATTAGGTGGGCGGAGTTTTCAAGACATAACGCGTATTGCAGATAGTTCGCCTGAAATGTGGAAGGAAGTTCTGGTAAGAAATGCTGATTCAATTCTTGACGGACTTACTCTTTTGGAGCAAAGAATCAAAGAATTGCGGGCGCACCTTCAACAGAGAGATAGAGAGTCTATAGCGGAAGCGTTTCGTGAGGCTCATGCGGTTCGGAGTTGTATCAATTTGGTTGATTAAATCTATAAATTGATGACTAAGGGGGTAATACCTATGCGAGGCGAGTTTATAAAGCCGGTCTCGGGTGTGGAGGGAGAAATCAAAGTTCCTGGCGATAAATCCATTTCTCATAGGGCAGCGCTCTTGGGTGGGATGGCTCATGGAGAAACCCATATTTCAAATTTTTTAGCAGGCCAGGATTGTCTAAGTACGCTGCGATGCCTAAAACAATTAGGAGTCTCAGCTGAGAGACGGGAGACTGAGGTTTGGATTCGTGGTGAGGGGATGGAAGCCTGGACGGAGCCAAACGATGTCTTGGATGCTGGTAATTCTGGGACTACTTCGCGGCTGATGCTCGGAGTTTTAGCGGGTAGCTCCTTTGCCGTTACCTTGACGGGAGATGAGTCTCTAAGATCACGGCCAATGCGTCGTGTCACTGACCCTCTCAAGCAGATGGGTGCCCAGCTTGTGGGACGGCAAGAGGATAATTTGTTTCCCTTAACGATGAAGGGGGGGCAACTGCAGGGACAAATATTTCGAACAGCAGTGGCCTCAGCTCAAGTCAAATCTGCTATTATCTTGGCGGGATTGAGAGCGAGTGGAGAAACGAGAATTGAGGAACCGGCTCTTTCCAGGGATCATACTGAACGAATGCTCAGGGGGTTTGGAGTTAAGGTGCACAGCGAGAACACTGTGGTAACAGTGCACGGGGGAGCACAATTAACGGGTCAAATGGTTAATGTACCCGGGGATATTTCGTCGGCTGCTTTCTTCCTTGTCTTAGGAAGTTTGGCCGGGCGTGGAGAACTCATTCTGCCGAACGTCGGTATAAATCCGACTCGTACGGGAATATTTGAGGCTCTAAGAGCCATGGGTGCAGATATCGAGTTGTTTGATGTTTCGGAAATTTGTGGGGAGCCTAGGGCAACGCTGCGTGTTCGCCCAGCGCAACTGAAGGGGATTGAAATTGGAGGCGACATGATACCGCGATTGATTGACGAAATCCCCATTCTCGCGCTCGCTGCAAGTCTAGCCGAAGGTGAAACTATCATTCGGGATGCTGCAGAATTACGTGTTAAGGAAACCGACCGTATTCGTACCGTGGCTGAAGGACTCAACGCTGTGGGGGCCAAGGTTGAGGAACTTCCCGATGGATTGCGTATTCAAGGCCAACGCTCCCTGCGAGGTGGGCCAACTAGTAGCCTTGGAGATCATCGGTTGGCCATGACGTGGACAATCGCGGGGATGTTATCGAAGGAAGGGGTGAGTGTGGAAGACATGGCAGCAGCTGACGTATCCTATCCTCACTTCTTGGCAGTGATCAAGAAGGTAGCTCGATGAATGATGTTACATCGCTTGACGTGAATAGGGGCTTTACTTATGGGTTGCGTCAATCGTTAACGATAGCGATTGGCTATGCCCCAGTGGCAATAACCTTTGGAATTCTAGCGACTCAGTTCGGTTTAACCTTTTGGGAGGCCGGGCTGATGTCTTTCTTTGTTTTTGCAGGTGCAGCCCAATTTATTGCGATAGAAATGCTCCATCAAGGAGCTACAGTTTGGATGATTGTGGTGACCACCTTCATTGTTAATATACGCCATGTGTTGATGAGCTTGGCGGTTGTTCCCTTTTTCCCGACCAGGACTCTTGCCTGGTCTTTAGCACTGCCCCAAGGGCTCACGGATGAAACGTTTGTCCTTAATGCGAGGATTTTGAAGGACGTGGTGGGAGAGAAAAACCGCCGACGGGTCATGCTAGGCATTAACACAGGTGCTTTCACCTCTTGGGTTGTTTTTACAATTATTGGAAGCGTGATCGGAAAATGGTTGCCTATCCAGTTTTCAGGTTTCCAATTTGCGCTCTTAGCCTTATTCATAATTCTGACGGTCACCTCTCTATCGAAGCAAAACTATGTAACCTATCTCCTGGCAGCCTTACTCGCCATCGTGCTTAAATTGCTCATTCCAGGGAAAATTTATCTAATTCTAAGCGTGACATTGGCTGCTGGTATTGGGGCTTGGTGGCGTAAGAGAGCACGTTCACGTGAGATAGAGCAGCAATATGGGCAGACTGTAAAGCTGGAATAGTACGGAGGAGTTTTAATGCATATCCAAATTATGGAGACGATTTTATTAATGACTTTAGTCACTTATGGCGCGCGTGTTTTACCCTTCCTGCTGTTCAAAGGAAATAATGTACAAGGTTATGTCCGAGATTTTATAGAACTTGTCCCCATTGCCTTACTGGCTGCGTTAGTCATTCCAGAGCTGGTGACGCCAAAAGGCTCGATCGTTATATTGCATAATCCCTATTTATGGGCAGGAATTTCAACCTTTCTATTTGCCAAATTCGTTCCGAATCTTTTTCTGGGTATTATCTTTGGGATGATTGTGTTCTGGGGATTGGATAAGTTACTTTATTAATATGGAGCTATAACTAGAAATAGAGAAAAGATATCCATTAAGCAACGTTTGCGGTTATACTATAATGAAGAAACTCCGAGGCTTAAACTTCGGAGCTTCTTCTTATGAGGTCCCTTGTGGGTTCCCTTACTGAAAATTGTTAGCGTGGATAGCTCATGTTGGGATCGCTCATCATGTCAACGTCATCGTTTTCGTTTCCAATTTCGTCATTTGAACAGCAGCACCCACGTGATACAATGTCATAGCCATATTTTTCGGATTTTCGACCGAGTAAGAAAGCTGCTATAAGACTTAAAACAAAAAGATATCCATGGGCATGATGGTGATAGCGTTTTTGATGATAAAACATGGTTACGTCCTCCTCTCTTTAGTTTTTAGAATGGCTTTTTTAGACTAATTTCATCCCGGAAATTTAAGGAAATTAACTTGGAGGGATATCATGCGTTACAATGTATTACTTTGGGATCTAGATGGAACATTAACAGATTCTAAGGAAGGAATTACTCGCTCTGTCCAATACGCGTTAGAACGGCTAGATTATCCCCTTCCAGAGGTTGATGATCTAGATTGGATTATTGGTCCACCCTTAAAAGAGAGCTTTAAAACTTTGCTTCAAACCACGGATGAAGCTTTTTTGGACCGTGCTATCCTGATTTATCGAGAGCGGTATGAAGAGATAGGCCTCTATGAAAGTATCATTTACCCTGGAATCCCTGAATTACTACATCAGCTGAAAGAGAATGGTTGTAGTCATCTGCTCGCGACGTCAAAACCTAGAGTTTTTGCAGAAAAAATTCTGCAACATTTCTTACTGGATTCTTACTTTAGTGTTATCATGGGAAGCGAGTTAAACGGTCAATTTGTGGACAAGGATTGTTTAATTGCTGAAGTGTTAAAAAAGATGCCAGTTGGTTCACGTTCAAAAACTGTGATGATTGGTGATCGCAGTTATGATGTCAATGGGGCTAGGGCCAATAATATCGATGTTATTTCTGTTGGCTATGGGTATGGGACTAGCGAAGAATTACGTGTCGCGTCCCCTGATCATATCATCCAGAGTGTCACGGAGTTAGGCGATTTACTTAACAGTTGAACGAGGGAAGATCCTTCACGCCATCGCTGGTCTGCTTATACCGGACAGCAGCATCCAAATAGATATAATTCTCATCCTTTTCTTGCCGCACCATTCCTACGATACCGCAATCTTTTGCTTCATCTAGGAGCTGTTGGACAACATGCTGATAAGCGCGCACCTCCCAGGGATCGAAAAAATCGATAACCGTATTGAAATAAGTCTCTAAGGGAATCTTATACTGACGATGATAGATTTGTAGTGTTGTATTGAGTGAATTCATGTAAATTCCTCCTTCTAGGTTAGTCTGAGAAAATACTCCGAAAAATATGTGTCAGTAGCGGAAAAGGATTGTGATTATGAACGAAGAAATTCAAACTAATTTTCTTGTGAAACGTTCCTTGAGTTGGGTAGATTTGGCGATGGTTTTAAGCGGGATCGCGTGTATTTATGTTATATTAGCTTTTGGAACGTTCTGGTTAATGGAGCGATGGCCTCATGAACGTATTCTGATGTATCTTAATGCTTTTCTGACGCAGTTATCCTTTGCGCTTTTGATTTGGATTATTAAGAGCATTCGGCACTGGGAATGGGCGGATTTTGGTTGGCACTCTGTGCCCTTTAGAAAAGCACTCCCTAAGATTCTGGGAGTATATGCCTTAACTTGGATCATCAATATTAGCTATGCAATTTTTCTCTACCAGCATGGGTTAACTCCTCCGGAATCAGATGTTTATACTAAATTATTAGGCAATGTCACGGGGTACACCTTGATAATGAATTTGGTCTTAGCCGGTCTATTAGCCCCTATAGTGGAAGAAACGTTATTTCGTGGAGTAATTTTTGGAAGCTTGCAAGCGTACTTTGGAAAATGGACCTCAGCGGTACTGAGTGCGATGATTTTTTCTGCTCTTCATTTCCAAGCCTACGGATTTTTTCCGCGGTTTATGTTAGGAATGGCCCTAGTTTACCTTTATGATAAGTATAAATCTCTCTACCCCGCTATTGCGTTACATGCGTTAAATAACATTGTTGCTACCTTAATCGCAGCAAGCTTACCGATTTAAGTGAATAAAAGGGGCATTTTTAGTGTGAAAATAAAACAACAACAGAATTTGCAAATTGCCATTGATGGTCCGGCAGGTGCTGGTAAAAGTACGGTGGCTAAGCTTGTAGCAAAGCAACTAAATCTATTCTATGTAGATACAGGGGCTATGTATCGAGCAATAGCCTATAAAGCCTTAAAGAACAAAATCCCATTAGAAGATGAATTAAATGTAAGTGAAGTTGCTAAAACAGCCGAGGTTATCCTCGGCCATTCAGAGGAGCGAACGGTTTGGTGTGATGGTGAGGATGTCACTCAAGCTATTAGAAGTCCGGAAATTTCACGTGCTGTATCTACCGTCGCCGCTTATGCTGACGTCAGGGAACGCTTGGTGGAACTGCAGCGCAGGGAGGCTGAGCGAGGGGGAGTGGTTATGGATGGTCGAGACATAGGTACTCATGTTCTGCCTAAAGCGTCTCTCAAAATATACTTGACCGCCACCCTACAGGAACGCGCAAATCGCCGGTGGATGGAACTGGTGAAATCGGGAAAAAATGTGCTTTTCGAAGAAGTCGCCCAAGATATGCAAAAACGAGATCGCCAGGATACTGAACGTGAGGTTTCTCCGCTAGAACCAGCCTGGGATGCCATTATTTTTGATACCACAGATTTGAGTGTAGCAGAAATGGTTGCCAAAATTGTAGCTTTGACACAGGAGGATTGAGATGACATTTTATGAATTTGCGAAAGGGCTGTTTCGCTTCCAGTTTAAGTTAATGGGTTGGGATATCCAAGGTGCGGAAAATATGCCCGCTGAAGGACCCGTTATTTTAGCTATTAACCATCAGAGTATTTGGGATCCTTTAGTCGCTGGATCTAGTCTGCCGCGCAAGGTTTCCTTTATGGCGAAAGAAGAATTATTCTCTATCCCTGTTTTAGGGAAGATCTTCTCTAAACTTGGAGCCTTTCCCGTTAAACGAGGGCAGGGGGACATGAATGCCATAAGGCAGTCTTTAGCAATCTTAAAAGCTGGACAGGTATTAGGGCTCTTTCCTGAAGGGACACGATCCAAGAATGGAGAAATCCAGAAAGGCCTACCGGGAATGGTTTTTCTCATGGAGAAAAGCAAAGCCTCTGTCGTCCCCATCAAGATGTTAGGAACACGTAACTTGTTCATAAAAGGATGGGGAAACATCGTGGTGGTGATAGGTAAGCCAATGACCGCTCAAATGCTGCAGGCGCCTGAAGGAGTAGAGAATCGTAGGGAATGGATAGCCGATCGTATTATGCAGGCGATGCTGGAATTGTCTGAAGCAAGATAACGTAAATAAGATAGTCAAACATTAGAGCGGGATGCGACCTCGAAAAAGGTCGCATCTTTTTGTTCACGAGTAGCAGCACTTAAGATTAATTCCTTCAATTAGCAGGTATTTTGGCACAGAGTAGAGAACTAATTGTATATAATTCTTAG
>DASRMA010000156.1:0-4429 GCA_035648155.1 Desulfosporosinus sp. | reverse complement strand
CCGATACATCAATTTTATCTCTCAGCACCTTATTTCTGAAATCATCGCCATCCGTGGTGAAAGTCATATATCTCGCAAAGTGCTGAAAACTAAGGATTTCTACGTATCTTTCCTTTGCATTCCTATTACGCACTCCACATGCTGCGTCCACGGGAACATATCCACTGGTTGTACGCTTGCAACGCCGTATCCTCCCTGGGTTAGGACACCGAGATCCCTTGCCAGGGTTCCCGGGTCGCAAGACACATAGATGATGCGCTGGGGTTTCAGTTCAAGCAAGCGTTGCACGACGATCGGATGCATTCCTGTTCTGGGTGGGTCTAAGACAACGACATCCGGCTGCTCATCTAACTTCATCATCCGCGACTCTACTTTCCCCTTTAGAAATTCAACATGGCCGACAGCGTTATTGTTGACGGCGTTTTGGATGGCATCTTCAACTGCATAGGGATTTTCCTCGATGCCCGTAACCTTCCGGGCCTTTAAGGCTAGAGCCACAGACAGTGTCCCAATCCCAGAATAGAGATCCCAGACGATTTCGTCGCCTGTCAGAGCAGCCCCAGCCAAAACATGGGAGTATAGTACGTCCGTTTGAAGCGGATTCACTTGAAAAAACGATAAGGGTGAAACGTCGAAGATCATATCACGTATTGACTGGCTGAAGGCTTCCTCTCCCCACACCAACGCTAAGTCGCCTTCCGAATCAGTTCCCCAGACAGAACGAACCCCTTCCTTAAATAGCTCCTCAAAAAATTCCCGATTATCTACGGCAGATAAAACCTTGGTTGGCGGTCCCTCTAAGAGTAAGAGTCCTTCTCCCCTTGTGTTCTCGCGAAACGTTAAGGTATGGATCTCCTCAAACCCATCCGCGAAAAATTCCTCCGTCAATCGAATCCAACGATTCATACGCTCACTTAACAGCAGACAATCCGAGAAATGAACAAGGTCCTTAGATTTTTCCTTGTAATACCCTAATTTGCCAGTAGGTTCACGGTGAAGTCGCGCCTTATTGCGATAACGCCAGGGGTTAGTCATGCCTATGACGGGCTTGACCTCAACGTTTATTTTCCCGATTCTTGAGAGTGCATCCTCTACCCAGTGTTGCTTCCATATTAGGGTCTCATCATAAGTGGTGTGCTGTAGTTGGCAACCCCCACACCCTTCGAAGACAGAACAAGGAGCATCGATACGTTCAGGCGAACGATTGATAATACTCAGGAGCCGAGCACGTTGCCATTTCTTTTTCGCATCATAGACTTCAACCTCCCCAGTTTCTCCAGGAAGAATCCCTGACACAAACGTTGCAATCCCGTTCATATATCCTATACCTGAGCCATCTGATAGGAGCCGAAGACATTCTAGTTTTAACTTCTTGCCCAAGGCCTTGTTATCTAATAATTTATTTTTCACGCTAATCTCCTTCTTTTCGTTTTAAAATCTTTGGATCCATAGGGCGGCGGCCATTAAAATATTCCAGGTTCCATGGGCTACAACCGCTGGCCAAATACTTGCAGATCGCTCGTACAACCATGCAAGTAGCACTCCGCCAATTAACAAGGGCAAAAACCGCACAACATCAAAATGTAAGGTGGCAAAAAATAATCCCGTCAAAAGCATACCCCTACCCCGTCCAAGAGCTTTGCGAAGCGGAGGATAAATTAAGCCCCGAAAAAGCATCTCTTCCTTGAGCGGAGCTACCACTCCACCTAACAACGTGAGAAGTCCGAATTCCCATTGATAGTTTACCCCTTTTACCGCTACTGTAAAACTTTGCGGAGCTGGGGTTCCAAATAAATGCGTTAAAGCATTTCCCAAAAGGCCAATACCTATAAACAAAAAAATCCCAACTGCAAATCCCAACACAACAAAGCGTTTGAGCGGCTTAACAAAACCCAGGTCAGAAAAAGGTCGGTGTATAAGACGCAGAAATACCCAAATAACACCAAAATAAACAAAAGCATCCCCTAAGCCAACTCCAATAAAGTAGAGAATACCGCGCATAGAATCTAAGTCGGTTGGCGTTACCAACCATCCCAGCGGATATTCAATGATCGTCACAAGCGAAATCAGCAACAATCCTTGCCAAATATTCCAGGCAGGTTGTCTTGGTGGAATCCGCTGGTCAATTTTTTTAACCATTTCCCTCATCCTCTATCTGTAATTGTTCCGAAACATTAGAAAGCTTTCGCTTCCTTTTCCAATTCTAACCGTTGCCCTTAAGATTGTCCATAAAAATACATAAAGAAGGGTCTCTGCTTGCAGAGACTACCTTCTTACTCGTTCAATTTGAGAAATGTTCTTGCTGAATAGCACCGCTGATTCACTGTTAAGAAGCTTCGTTACATTGAATGTTTTGGGCAACTATCTATTTTTTACGCCAAATTTTAAGTTTTTGAGCCTCGCTAATCAAATCTTCTCTAAAGTCAGGGTGAGCAATGGAAATCATAGCTTCTGCGCGTTGCCAAGTGGCCAAGCCTTTAAGATTGATGATACCAAACTCTGTAACCACATACTGAACGGTTGTGCGAGTGTCTGTAATCACCGCGCCATGCGTCATAAGGGCTTTGATGCGGGAATGTGCTTGCCCTGCTTTATCCTTATAGGTGGAAGGTAGACAAATAAAGCTTTTCCCCCCTTTTGAATTATAGGCGGCTTCCACGAAGTCGAGCTGGCCACCAGCACCACTAAATATATTTGGACCCACCGATTCGGAACAAACCTGACCGGTCAAATCGATTTCCATAGCACCATTGATTGAGATCAGTTGGTCGTTTTGAGAGGCAATAAAAGGATGATTGGTGTAATCCACAGGATACGACGCCAATGTGGGATTATTCTGCATAAAATCATAGAGTTTCTGAGTCCCTGCGGCGAAGGCATATACAATCCTTCCTTTGTCTAATTTTTTATTCATCCCAGATACTTTACCGGATTTTACCATATCCACGAATCCGTCAACCAGAAGTTCCGTGTGAATTCCTAGGTCTTTAAGATCAGAGTTTGCAATCATCTGCCCTAACGCATTGGGCATACCGCCAATTCCCAATTGTATACAAGCTCCATCCTTGATTTCAGGCAACACAAAAGATGCAATTTGTTTATCCATCTCTGTGACTGGAGCTTGAGGTAGTTGTGGAAGTCCTCTGTGCCCACCTTCAACAACATAATCCACTTTTGAAATATGCACTGTGTGGTCATAACCTCCATATGAGCTAGGCATATCTTCATTGACTTCTACAATGACAGCACGGGCCTTTTCAATGGCTGCCGCATAGTGAGATACCGTGACCCCTAAGCTGAAATGCCCATGCTCGTCCATGGGAGCGACTTGAATGGCTACAACATCCGTCTGTACATTCTCACGCAAGTACCTGGGTAGTTCAGAATATTTTATAGGCATATAATAAGCCAAGCCTTTTTGAACCAATTTTCGTTCATATCCACCAAGGTGCCAGCTATTCCATGTAAAATGTTCTCCTGTAGGATCACTTTCCATACATGCCAAAGGCTTCAAAATCACGCCTCCACGCAAATTTACATTTTTAAGTTCTTCTTTACGCCGACCCAATGCTTCATCTAATAAACCAGCAATACTTGCTCCCCAAGCAAACTCTACCCAATCTCCACTACGAACCACCTTTACAGCCTCATCTGCAGAGACACACTTACTATGATACTCTTCCATATGCATTGCTACATCCCCTTTTACTTCTTAGTTTGAATAAAGAAATAGTTGTCCCCCACTGAAGTAAGTTTTCCTTATCGCTCCACAATCATGGCGATCCCTTGCCCTCCACCGATGCACAATGTCGCCAATCCGCGATGGGCATCTTTACGCTTCATTTCATGCAATAAGGTCACGAGAATACGAGTTCCAGAGGCTCCCACAGGATGACCAATAGCAATCGCTCCACCGTTCACATTCGTCTTCGTCATATCAAGTTGTAACTCTTTAGCCACTCTTAAAGTTTGAGAAGCAAAGGCTTCATTGGCTTCAACGAGATCCATATCTTCGATCTTCAGTCCAGCCTTTTTCAACGCTTTACGGCTTGCTGGGATAGGACCTGTTCCCATAATGAGTGGATCTACGCCTGCTGAGCCCCATGATGTAATGGTAGCAAGAGGGGTTAAGCCGAGTTCCAATGCTTTCTCCTTCGACATAACGACGACGGCAGCAGCCCCGTCATTAATGCCCGAAGCATTTCCAGCCGTAACAGTTCCATCCTTCTTAAACGCGCCTCTTAGTTTAGCAAGGCCTTCATAAGTTGCGCCAAAACGCGGGAATTCGTCCTGAGAGACAACGATGGGATCTCCCTTGCGCTGGGGAATGGTCACGGGTACAATTTCCTCTTCGAACTTACCAGCTTTAATGGCCGCCTCTGCACGATTTTGACTCGTTACTGAATAACGATCTTGTTCTTCGCGGGAA
>DASRMA010000155.1:0-3715 GCA_035648155.1 Desulfosporosinus sp. | reverse complement strand
GCCACGTCCCAACTGTTGCAAAAAGACGGTCAAGCTTTCTGTAGGGCGAAGGAAAAGAACCGTGTTTACCTCGGGAATATCGATCCCTTCATTATAGATATCCACCACAAAGACAAACTTGATTTCCTTCGTAACCAGGCGACGTTTCACGTTATCCCTGACATCGTCCTTCGATTCCGCTATGAGAAATTCCGAGGGGATTCCTGATTTGTTAAAGATATTGGACATGAACTCAGCATGCTTTTTGGTCAGACAAAACCCAATTCCAATGATGTCTGTAAGTTCTAGGCAATACCTTTCAATGGCCTTAATGACATTGCCAACACGTTTAACCGCGACCGCTTGCTCAAATACATAGAGGTTTTCAATTTCTCGCTCATCATATTTTCCAGCAACCCAACGAACATGACTTAAGTCAACATCATCGGTCACGCCAAAATAATGAAAGGGGCTCAGCAGTTTTCGTTCAATCGCTTCCCATAACCTTATTTCGGCTGCGATCCTACCTTCAAAATACGAATAGATGCTTCGTCCATCCGCTCTCTCCGGTGTTGCCGTCAGTCCCAGCAAAATCTTCGGTTGGTAGTATTCTAAAAGATCTTGATAGGATGGCGCCGCTGCATGGTGGAATTCGTCAATCACGATATAATCATAGAAATCAGGCGTGGTGATCTCTGTAAGTTCTTTGGAATTAAAGGATTGGATCGATACAAACAAATGATCAAAGCTATCGGGCTTTACGCCACCGACCATCATCGAGCCAAAGTTTAGGTCTTTGAGGATACCACGAAAGCAAGCCAGGCTCTGGCTTAATATCTCTTTCCGGTGGGCTACAAAGAGCAGCCTATTCCGTTTGTCCGGATTAGCCTTACAGTAGTCTCGGTAATCGAACGCGGCAATGACCGTTTTACCAGTACCCGTGGCCGCTACGACCAGGTTCTCTTGGCATGAAGGCGCGTCCGTTCCGTATCATAGGAAATATGTATTTCCGTATTGGTCAGTTTACTGAGCTGTTCGACTGCTTTAAAATCAGTGGCTCCAAGATAGGAGGTCGTAATGATCCGAAGTTTACCACCATTAGCTGTAAACTGCGTGAGTTCATTGATGATCAACCTCAAGCCACTCCACTTGATAAACGACACCAGGAAATCAATCCTGTGACTGCTTAAGATTTCCTTCTTAAGCTCTGAAACCATGCTTGGCTCATGAACCGCCCCGGTAAAGAGAGAGTTCTCTGAAATAGACGTGTCTGGTCTCACAATCTTTTCAGCACCGAGCAAAGCAGTTTGTTTGCTTTCTTTCTTGTCCACCAGAGATAACAACATCTGCGCATCTTGCCGTATGAGGAAACTCTTAATCCTTTTCAAGGTCGCTTCATCCTTTTTAAAGCTGAAGCTGCCTCTTTGTATACACTCTGTGATGTACTGTAAAATTCCATTACAAAGATTAACTCGGTCTCTGACGACGGTATCTCCATCATCAATGTAATTAAAAATCTCGCGTAGAATTCTAGTCAAGTAATCCGCCAGAATTTTAGAAGACTCCGCCGAATTCTTTTAGCGACGAAGATATTTTCTTCCACTGTCATATTGAACTTAGCCTTCATGCCCCAGTATCCCCTTTTTGTTCAATTTCGTATGCCATTAGTTCTTCTTAGTTGCCTGTTAATATAATATCAGATACTCTCCAATAAAACTGGTCGAATATGTAAAAAACTTTTCGTAACTGATCCATTAATATTAGTAAACTAATTCTAATGGGATATAATTAATCTGAACATGAGCATACGATTTTCGCATATTCTAAAAAGGAGACGATTAACAGTATGAGAAATGATCAATCTTGGTTTTGGACCGAAAAGTGGCAGGCTGAAGAACAGGAAGTTGATGAAGAAATAAAAACCGGACAAATTTCCTCACCACAGAATGCAGAGGACTTTATTAATGACCTTGTAAAATTTCATATGGATGACAAGGCTTGATCCCCTTCGTATTCTCTTACCTTCCTATAAAACGTAGATTTAGTTAACCCAAGCAAATCCGTTGCCTTAACCCCTGTGATCTCATTCGCTTTCCATTGCTTATAAACAGCCAAGAACTTATCGTCAATCTTAATAGTGACGGGTCTTCCAATTCCCTTTCCACCGTTTCTTAATTTCAAGGCTGCAATACCTTCAGCTTGTCGTGATCTGATCTTATCTCGTTCTTTTTGGGCCATGTACGAGAGTAATTCAAATACGATATTACTAATAAGATTTTTCTCTAAGGAATCCTTACCCACAGTATTTAGGATCGGCGTATCAATCACAATAATATCAACGCCCTTTTTAAGGAGCGTGTTCCATTCTTCCTTAATCATGTTCATATCACGACCAAGACGATCCAGTTCTTTCACAACGAGCGTATCACGGGCTCGTAATAACGTATCTCTCAGCGACATATAGCCAGCTCGGTTAAAATCCTTACCACTGGCTTTATCTGTGATAATATCGCGTTCGTTTGCAACATACTTTTGTAATTCTAACAGTTGGCGATCCAGATTTTGTTCCTTTGTACTTACCCTGGCGTAGCCGTAAACTTTATTCATAATTCCCTCCCATATTACTGAACTCCACACCGAAAAAACTTGGAGGTAAGTCTCTCTCGTTAAGACCGTCCGCTACAAATGTTATCGAATATTTTACCTAATATCATTATACTATGAGCGTTCTAAAAGGTCAATAACATTATTAGAACGTATTATATTAAACTTATATACCTTATAACACCAATTGCCTATGTTAGAAACGTTGATATACCTACATTCCTGAAAAGGTAATAAGTGTCTTAAATGGTGTACCTTGTGATTTTCTCTTTAATGGTAAAACTTGACTTATCTAATAGTATTACTTATTATTAGAGTAATACTATTAGAGTGGAGGAGCATTTGTTATGGCGAAACAACTTATCTCTGGCAGACTAACCAGCAAGGGACAGTTAACTATTCCAGTTGAGCTCAGAACTATTTTAAACATTAAAGAGGGTGACCGATTAGCTTTTGTATTAGACGAGAGCGATAGAATTATCGAAGTACAACCTAAAACAAAAAAGTCAATCCGGGCAGTTATGGGAGCATTAAAGCCTACTTTTGCCATAGATGTAGACGAGGCAATTGATTTGGCCACAATAGAACGAGCGAGAGCGATTGTCAGCAAGTCAAAGGAGTCTGAAGATGAATAAACCGATGATAGCTGACACCAACATACTTATCCGCCTATTCGTAAAAGACGATGAAGCTCAAGTCGAACAATTGGTACAACTTATCGAAAAAGGGGACACTACGTTCTATATTCTATCACCCGTGCTAATCGAAGCTTATTGGGTCTTGAGCAAATTTTATAAATTTGAAAAAGAGGCAATTTTACAAGTCTTTGAGGACTTTGTTGAATCTGATGGAGTTGTGCTCGATGAAGACAGTTTAATGCAAAGGGTCTTAGTCAGTTTTCGTGAAGTTAATGTAGATTTCGTAGACGTTTATTTAGCCGAAAAATCAAGGAGTTTAGTGCTGCCAATATTGACGTGGAACGCTAAAGACTTTAGAAAACTAAACTGTGTATTTTACAGACCCCAAGATATGAACGATCTAGATATGCAGAACGACCTTAATTAGGTCATTATAATGTATTTAACCAGTCACTCCTGGACAATGTCCACTAATGCAGTTTAGCGGACATTGT
>DASRMA010000154.1:0-22067 GCA_035648155.1 Desulfosporosinus sp. | reverse complement strand
GGATTTCTAAGTCTGGTGCTCGGTCTGGGCTGCCAATGCTAAGATTGATTAAATGTTTCCCTGCTCGCTCCAATTCTCGTTTTAAGTTGTCCATTTCGCTAAAAACTGACGCCCCGAGACTATCAAGACGTTTTGCTGGTTTCATCATCTATTTCTTACTCACCTCCGGCTCGGCATAGTTCACGCCCATTGTATCTACTGTGACGCTCTTCATAACCTGATCTTGATTCGGTTTATCCTTCGCCTTTGCACCACTCGGAGCATTAACGATTTTATCCACAGTTTCCATCCCGCTAATCACCTTACCAAAGGCAGCATACTCCTTATCCAAGGAAGGATAAGTATTGACCACAATGAAGAATTGGGACCCCGCTGAATCATTACTTTGTGGAGTTCTACCCATTGAAATCACGCCACGCTCGTGTTTCAGATCATTGACAAAATCGTTATTCGCGAATTCTCCCTTAATGCTATAGCCTGGTCCACCCGTACCATTTCCACTCGGATCGCCACCTTGGATCATAAAGTCAGGAATCACTCGATGAAAAATTAGTCCGTTGTAAAATTTCTTTTTCACCAAGGATATAAAGCTTTTTACGGTATTCGGAGCAACGTCTGGGTATAGTTCAACCTTTATCTGCTCATCATTGGCCATCGTAATCGTTACAACAGGATTTTTCTTTGAAGTGGGTGTACCGTCATTACTTTGTGTTGGTGTTGGCACCTTATCCTTATCGGTCGCTTGTGTCTTGGTATCTTTTGGGGTCTGAGTTCCACACCCAAGAGTCGTAAGAATGAGTACAAACGTCAAAAATAATAACCCGAATTTAAACTTCTTCATTAATTTACTCCCTCCAATAATCCTCAACTTCAAAAGCTCCTTAGCTATGATATTTAACCCTATTATCTACCCATGATATTATACCATTCTTCTAGGTAAGAACAACCCAGAGGTTTGCCGTTCTCGCCGATTCTTCAAGCATAGTGGCGACGGTACCTAGGGTGGCGGCGCAACATCACACTCTCTTAATCTAAAGTTTTCTTAAACTTTTTCGAAGCAATCGCCAACAATACAACTGCAAACGCACACAATATTAGTGTATCCTGCCATAGGTACTCCATTCCTACCCCTTTTAGAAATATACCCCTCACAATTTCCAGAAAATACGTTAGAGGTAATACACCACCCAAGACATGTAGAAATAGAGGCATTGTTTCCCGCGGAAAGATAAACCCAGACAATAGGATGGACGGCAAGAGCATAATGAAGGTCATTTGCATGGCTTGTAACTGAGTACTAGCGATGCTGGAGATCAAAAGCCCAATGGCCAGAATAGTCACTAGGAAAAGAGTGGCCAGTAAGAAGAGGAGCGGAACACTTCCCATCGGTACAACGCCGAACCAGAAAATTCCGGTTGCCATAATCAGAGACATTGACACAAAGCCGATAACTACATAGGGAAGAAGCTTACCAAGCATTAATTCCAAGGGTCGAATCGGGGTCACAACCAATTGCTCCATGGTGCCGCGCTCCTTTTCCCGCACAATGGAAAATGAGGTCAGCATGGCAATCACACTTTGCAGGATCAGACCAATTAATGCTGGAATATTAAACACCCTAGATTTCATGTCTGGATTGTACCAAACCCTCGTCTCTAAATTGAGAGGCATTTCAAACCCTGTAGCAGTCCCTAAAGCTATAATACGCTCGCTCTGAAGCTCCAGAGATTTATTCAGGCCAAGCATTTGAACCGCGGACAAGACCGCGCGAGCCACAGTGGGATCTGACCCATCTACCAATACTTGAACACTTGCCTGTTTCATACCCTTCATTTTCTTACCGAAATCTGGAGGGATAATGACGGCCGCCCGCGCTTTGCCGCTGTCTAAAAGTCCTTCAATCTCCTTATAACCTTGAACGAAATTATCTGGATCCATATACTGAGTATTGCGAATTGACGTAATCAACTCTCTACTATCGGCTGTTCGAGCTTGGTCCCAAACCGCCGTGGGTAAGTGCTCTACATTTGTATTAATGGCATAACCAAAAATGAGTAGCATGGCGATTGGCATGGCAATCGCCATGATTAAACTGGCACGATCGCGACGGATATGGAGGAATTCTTTTTTCAAGACTGCGATAAAACGTACCCAGACAAAACGTTGCATCAACTTCGCCCTCCTTTTTTGATGGCAAGGTTGCGCGGGTCGTCCGAGGCTTCATGTTCGACATAATAGATGAATAGATCGTCCAGATTAGCTTTCCCTTCACGTTTTTTCATATCCGCAGGCGAACCAAAAGCAATGAGCTGTCCGTAAAAGACAAAGCCTAGATAATCGCAAGTGTCCGCTTCATCCATGTAATGTGTGCTGACCAAAATGGTCATCCCTTCCTTGGCCAACCGATGAATCAAATCCCAGAACACTCGTCGGGAGACGGGATCCACCCCAGCCGTCGGTTCATCCAAGATGAGCAGTTGTGGATTATGCAGTAAAGCGCACCCTAGGGCTACCCGTTGCTTCCAGCCACCAGAGAGGGAGGCTACTAACTGCGACGTTCTGTCTGCCAAACCGATCAGTTCAATCACCCGCGCTTTCTCGGCACGAGCAACTTTCCCCCGCAGACTGTACACCCCAGCGTAAAAGTCAAGATTTTCTCCCACCGTTAGATCATCATACAGGCTAAATTTTTGAGACATATACCCGATTCGTTGTTTGATTTCCTCTGGCTCAGTCAGAACATTAAACCCAAGTACCGTCGCTTGCCCCTCTGTCGGTAGTAAAACTCCGCACAACATTCGAATAATCGTCGTTTTACCCGCCCCATTTGGTCCAACAAAACCCATGATTTTACCAGGAGGGATCTGAAAGTTTACCCCTTGTACCGCCGTGTAGGTGCCAAATCGTTTGACTAGGCCCTGACAATCGATAGCCAGTTTCATTTTCCTCACTCCTCTACTGTCAGAGTCACATCCGCTGGCATACCCGCTTTCAACTGTTCTTTACCTTCCGTAATAATCAGCTTAACTGCATAGACAGTGGTCGTTCGTTCTTCCTTCGTCTGCACGTTTTTAGGCGTGAATTCTGCTTGGTTACTGACGTATTGAATTTGGCCTTTAAATGTTTTTCCTGGGTAAGAATCGACCACCACAGAAACCACCCCACCCACTTTCACCAGATTTAAACTGGCTTCTGGAATATAGATTTTCATCCACAAATCATTCGAATCTAGAATCGTCAGCATATTTGTACCTGGATTGATGACTTGACCTAGCTCAACATGTTTATAAAGAACCTGACCAGTTGCAGTGCTCTTAATGACTAGTTTGCTTAAGCTCAGTTCAGCGGCTTTAACAGCTTGAACAGTGATATCAACGGCTGCTTTCTGTGATTGAATAGCGGGTTGTGTATTCCCTGCATGGGCTTGGTCAACGGCAGCTTGAGCCACATTAACACTGGCTTGGACGCTCTGATATTGGGCTTTTAGAGTATCAAGTTTAGTTTGCTGAACATCCACAACTTGTTTACTAATTGCACCACCTTCATACAGCTTCTGATTCGCGGCTAAATTATCTTCTTCAAATTTCAGATTAGGTTCTAGCGCGGCGAGATTGGCCTTCGCCTGTGTCACCACGGACTCAAGGCGTCGAATCTCCTCTACCCGCGCACCACCTAACAAATCGTTGAGTTTAGCTTGAGCCTGTGTCTGCTGGCTCTTCGCGGAATCCAGAGAGATTTTAGCCTGACTGTCATCCAGTTTGGCAACAATGTCACCTACTTTGATCATCTGGCCTTCACGCACTGGTAAATCGACGATCCTACCGCCATACTCTGGTTGCACGGGCATAGCTGTCCCTTCAATCGTTCCTGAATATGTGGTGGGGTCAGTGGTTCTGTTTATATAACTCCTGTAACCCAAGACTGTCAGGGTGATAAAGGCTAGAACAACGACGATGATTGCAAGTTTCTTTTTCATTTTTTCTCCTCCTGCTCCTTACGACTCCAGACTGTTCCTTTATCTCTTGTTTCTAGCTTCTTTAACTTTTTTATCTCTTTGTTCCTTTCATTCTTATTTTCTTACTCCCTCATAATTTTCTAACGTGCCAAACCATGCAAAAAGAGATCAAGCATATGATCGGCCGCCTCTTCGATCGTTTTTTCTGGAGATAAACCTAAAAAAACATTCCCAAATAATCCATAAAACATGATCATCCCCATAAAACTCTGCATAGTGGGCAGAAACGGGAGAGCTCTAAAGTCACCCAGCTCGACGCCCTTTTCAAACCATGGTCTTATTATGCTTATTCCCTGTCCTAAAATTCCCTTAAACAAAGACTCCCTGACTTCAATATGATACTGTGCCTCTGCAAACATGAGACGAATCAGAGCTTCATTGTCCTTAATTAACTCCATCCGATTCTTCAGAAAACGCCGAAAGAATTCCGTCGGTGTATCCTCTGAGTATTCTTTATCTAGCTTGATCAACCCCTCCAGGATTTTCGGTTCTAACACTGCAATCAGCAATTCCTTCTTGGTGGAAAAATGACGGAAGATTGTCCCTTCTGCTACTTCAGCTGCACGAGCTATTTCTGCCGTAGTTGAGCCATTATAGCCTTTTTCCGCAAAAATTTTGAGGGCCGCTTCAAGAATGTCCTGACGCCTTTGTTCCGCTGTTTTCCTTCGAGGGATTTCCCGGTTATTACTTACTTCATTTGATTTCATAGGGTCCTCCAAACTTCAAATGTTGTGTATGATATTATGAGTGATTACTCACTTATAATATCATACACAACACTCTTGTCAATGGCGTTATATTAAGTATAGTATAGAATGCACTACCGATCATGTTTCCTATTCAAAAGATAAATAACCAAAAAAAATACAACTGCAAGAACCCCAAATAGCACTGAATAGCGATGGAGGATTGGAATAATTGTTTCCCATTGACTCCCTAAACTCCTGCCCAATAGGATGAAGAAGCTTGCCCAGACAAGGGCGCCCAGATAGGCATAAAATGCGAAATAATGAAATTCTAAGTGACTTAATCCGGCAATATATCCTGTAAGGTGGCGAACTACAGGTATAAAATAGCCTATCGTTAGAAGCTTACCTCCATGCTTGCGGTACCATTTCAGAACTTTTTCCAAACGTTCACTACCAACATGTTTATTAAGAAAAGCCAACACTCTTGCTTCGAAAAAGCGACCCAAAAGATATGCAATCGAAATCCCGGTTATCCCTCCTAAGGCCGCTGTCAAAATTGCCAAAACAGGATTTAGTAGACCTGAAAAGCTCATGAACCCGACAAAGGTCATAAGGAATTCAGCCGGAATGGGTAGGCCTAAAATCGAAATCACTAAGATGAAGTATAGCCCCAGATAACCATATTGAGTGATGTAATCAATTAATAATGTTGAAGACATGAGAATCCCCTTTCCAGAATTTGTTTAACCTCTATGTCCACAATATAATAATCTCTTTAGGCAAGAAACAAGGAGTGATTAAAACAATGCCTACCCATAAAATTGTATCAATAAGTATTTTACTTCTAGCTTTATTTGCGAAATTGCGAGGATCTTCTTTATAATGAACTTGAAACATTTGATAGGATTGTCGGAGAAGGTATAATAGGAGTAGCCTCTCCTAGCTTAACAAGACTTACCATAATTATAACCGATTTAGGGTCAGCTTATATAGAGATTGGTTTAATGTTCATAGTAGGTGCGATCTTACTGTTACGTTAAAGAACACATTAGAGACAGCTCTTGTGCCAGCGACGTAATTGCAGGTTATGCGGCGGGGGGAGATGGGCAATTGCCTGCATCGTTAGCTTAAACGAAGCCAGAATTATAAAGTAGCAAAGCGCTCTTAGTCTTGGGGAATGTAAACTGGTCTTTTAACAGCAAGTCACAAATATTATAAATATATTATTTATAATTGTAATAAATTTAATATATTTATAAACTTATAATTGCATGACGAACCTAAGTAGTATAGAATACAATTGTCAGCTTGTGTAATGTATAACAATAACATCCCTTTTACTTTTCAGCCTTGACTTTAACCAGAGTATATTTTTCTTGGCTACAGCAAAAAATGAGGTTTAAATGTTCCCAAAAATATTAGGAGGTTTGCTATGAGTTTTGAAATTAACGAGAATGTAAAGTATGTAGGTAAGATCGACTGGGAATTGAAAAAGTTTCACGGTGATGAACTATCTACGCACAAAGGTTCCAGCTATAACTCTTATCTTGTTCGGGACGAGAAGATTGCCCTGATCGATTGTGTTTGGGGGCCCTTTGCCAAAGAATTTGTCGCTAATCTGAAGAAGGAACTAGATTTAAATACGGTCGACTATATTATTGCTAATCATGGTGAACCCGATCACAGTGGGGCTTTGCCAGAGTTAATGAAGGAAATCCCCAATACCCCCATTTATTGTACGGCTAATGCGATCAAATCTTTAAAAGGCCAGTATCATCAGGATTGGAACTTCATACCCGTAAAAACAGGCGATAAATTGAGCCTAGGGTCAAAAGAGTTTATTTTCATTGAGGCCAGAATGCTTCATTGGCCTGATACGATGTTCACCTACTTGACCGGTGATAATATCCTTTTCAGCAATGACGGATTTGGGCAACATTTAGCGTCTGAGCTTATGTTCAATGACCTAGTAAATCAAGCTGATTTATATCATGAAGCCCAAAAATACTACGCAAATATCTTGAATCCGTTCAGCAAAATGGTCGAAAATAAGATTAAAGAGATTTTAAGCTTAAATCTGCCTGTTGATATGATTTGCCCAAGTCATGGCGTCATCTGGAGGGATAATCCCTTGCAAATTGTCAACAAATATATGGAATGGGCCACTAGCTACCAAGAAGATCAAATTACAATCATCTACGATACTATGTGGAACAGTACCCGGCAAATGGCCGAAAAAATAGCCGCTGGGATAAGATTGAGCGATCCAGAGGTTGTTGTCAAATTGTTTAATTCCAATTCCACTCATGCTGATAAAAACGACATTATTACAGAAGTCTTTAAATCCAAGGCAATACTTGTTGGTTCACCGACTATTAATAAAGGCGTATCCTTTGCCGTAGCAGGAATACTAGAAATGATCAAAGGATTAGCCTTTAAAAACAAAAAGGCCGCTGCCTTCGGTAGCTATGGTTGGAGTGGCGAAGGTAACAAACTTATTTCGGCTGAATTAGAACACAGCGGTTTTGAGTTACTCAACGAAGGTCTAAAAGTTACCTGGAACCCTGATGAGGATAGCCACACCAAATGTCTAGAATTCGGACAAAGTATCGGACAAGCCCTCAAATAAATGAGGTCTAGACTAAAACAGGGGGAGCGTTTTAATGCGCTCCCCCTGTTCATTTATTGACATGCCTCCCCAGACATTGTTATTCTATAGCTCCATTGCTAGTATGACATCAGAAGTCTGGAATCTTTTTCCTTTTTGCTTCTTTTACCGCTACGTGAATCATCTGACGGGAAACGGTTGAGAATAAAACGATCCCATTGAATCCTTCCGAAGGATGTACTCCTCCAAAATTAAGCTCCTTATCCTCTCCCTTAATCGTTAAACTTAATCATAATATCCACGATTTCAGGAGTATTACCGATTCGAATCGGCGGACCCCAGGTTCCGTATCCTGAAGAAACTATGATTTGGAAATCGTTCTTACGAAGTAATCCCCAGTCCTGCTCAAAAATTTTGTGCGTAATGAACTGGATGGGGAACATTTGTCCAGCATGTGTATGTCCTGATAGCTGCAGATCCACCCCTTGACCAGCAGGCTCCTCTAATTGCGATGGTTGATGATCCATTAAGATGATAGGAAGGGAATGGTCTACCCCTTGCAGTAAAATTTTTAATTCTTGCCTTGCAACTCCGTTAAAACGCGCCCCTGCTCGATCATCTCGTCCTATAAGATAAAAACTCCCGGCGATCTGTTGGGAGCTGTCCCGCAATACCTTGACCCCTGCGTCACCTAAGTAATTTATCGCTTCCTCGGCATTACCACCTATGTACTCATGGTTCCCCAGTACAGCAAATACACCATACGGAGCACTTAGTTTACGAAAGTTATCGGATACTTGTTGTTTATTTGACGATTCAATATTTTCATCAAACACATCTCCAGCAAACAGGATCAGGTCGGGTTTCAGTTCATTAACCGCATTAACCATCTTCGTTAGGTTCCCGTTATGAACGATCGTTCCTAAATGAATATCGGAAACCATAACAACATGTAACTGTTTTAACGGCCCCGCTTGTTTAGCAACCGTCAAATCGTAATGGTTAACCTGGGGATGACGAGCATTCCACGCCCCGTAACTTACAATTCCGACGACTAGTATAACAACTATTAGTCCCAATGGAGGGTTTAGGTTGCGTTTTATTTCCAAGGGGATAACTCCAAGAAAGTGGTCTAACAAACGTAGGAAATCGAAAGTAGTGATCACTAATAAAAAGTAGAACATAAAAGCCAGCCAATAAGCCCCTACCAGGTTCAGCCCTTCATATAACATCGTGGGAAGGTATTTCTGGCTGAACCGACTGACTATATAAGACAAAGAAAGCAGCCAGAAAACAGACCAATATATTCTGGGACTCAAGAAAGTGACGGAGCTAAACAAGGCCTGCCACCCGCGCAGACCGATATAATAGTTAAGGCCTCCATAGACTAGAGAAATAACACTCAGAATTAAAATAAATAAGGGATTCATCATATTTGGATTTTCTACCTCAATTTCAGATCTTACGTAAGGGCATTCTTGGCATTTAAGAATATTATATAACTATTTTCATTTTTCGTCACCTTCCATCCTTCCCTTCCCTTGCTATGAATGAAGGTGAAGTGTTACCGTAGTCAAATATACTCTTCACTGACAAGGGGTTCAGTGAAGAGTATTTAATATTTTCCTTAATATTTAGAATAAATAAAGCAGGAGGAGCGGTATCAGAAGGCTCCTCCTGCTTTATTCTTATCATTCATAGATCATCTAAGAATAGTGTTCTGCTCACATTCTATATAAGCAAAACTTAGCGCATCTTAAATGTACTACAATCTGTTGCTTCGATTGATGTTGCTTGAGAATGATGTTTGTTTACTTGTATACTTGTTGCATTACAAATTTTTGCTTGTTCATTGTACGTACATTCAGTTACATTACACATTACTTCAGGACTTTTCATTATTTTTTCACCTCCAACATTCATTAATGATTACAAAACATATATTAACCAAAGCTTATTGAATTTACTCATTCATTATAAAATACAATTCAGATCTCTCCAGAACTTACTAGGCATTATATAATCAATTCTCGGAAAAATTAAAGTTATTGATTTATTGGTTTTGGCTCATAAATAATGCCTTTAAACCAATAAGCCTTAAAAGTAAGAGGAGGAATAATTATGGAAATATCTAATGGTGAGGTAACTAAACACACGCTTGCATCCAATGTTCCAATTAAAGTACCAGCTGTCGGTAAAGTAGGGGATAAGATCGATCCTAGCAAATCTCCGGAAAAATCAATTAATTATTTCTTTAGTTAAATTCTAAAGTGACTGCATCATGACAAGAACGATGCAGCCACTTGTCTTTTCGGGGATAATCCACTGACTAAATTTATCCATTATTACAGGATATAAGACTATCTCCTCTACCCAGATCCACTTGGAAGCCGACAGACTGAATTCTACGCTCTATACAATATCGGCAATCTTCTGGGTGATCATCTCCGCAAATCTTGTTTTCATAAAGCGCGTATTGTTTCCTGACTGAAGCAGGGGTAATAATCGGCATGACAACATTGGCGCCCGCTTTTAAGGCGAGTTCCCTGCCTTGTGGATGCAGAGTGCCGAGTGCCGTCGTGGCCGGCATAAGACTTTCTGGAATAAGCAGTCTCGCCAAAGCCACCATTACCAACGTATCCTCGATCGTCCCACATTTTTCAGCTCCCAAGGGTGTTTGGCTATGTGGAATAAATGGTCCGATTCCAATCATGTCGGGCTGAAATCCCTTTAAATAGCGCAAGTCATCTGCTAAATCAGCAGATGTTTGACCAGGAAGTCCGACCATAAACCCCGCTCCCACTTGATAGCCGAGGTCCTTCAAAGCGCTCAAACAGCTACGACGATCTTCAAAGTACATCGTCGGATGAAGCTTTTCATACAATTCTTGGGAAGCCGTTTCGTGGCGCATCAGAAAGCGGTCTGCACCAGCAGCAAAGAAGCGTTGATAGGTTTCTGTGCTCCGCTCACCAATGGACAACGTAATGGCTACCCCTGGATAGCGTTTTTTAATCTCGTTTATTAAGGCCACAAGAATTTCTTCTGTATACCAAAGATCCTCAGCACTTTGAAGAACAAAGGTTTGATATCCTAATTTATGCCCTTGATCACAGCAGGCTAGGATTTCTTCCGGGGTTAACCTATAGCGTTCCGCCTTCGCATTGGAAGCTCGAATGCCGCAGTACTGGCAATCTTGCCGGCAAATATTTGAGAACTCGATCAGCGCTCTCAAGTAAACTTTATCCCCATAATAGGCTTGTTTCGTCTTTAGGGCATAGCTATACAGGCCTTCTCTGTCTGAAGAAGTCATATTGTCCAGAAGATATATTATTTCCTCTTTTGTGAGATCATTTGTTTTATAGGCTTTCTCTAGTAAATTATCCCTGTCACTCACAAAGCTACTCCTCCATCCGACATTATCTTTCAGTATAGCTCTTCTTCCAGGATCATTTTAGCAAGGGGAAAGGGTTCCAACGCCCTCGGAAGTAAGCCCTGAACATAGGCAATAAGAATACCGTAGTTTACGATGGGCACCTTATGATAATTGGCGCGTTCTATTCTGCCAAGCATTCCGGTTCTGTTCATCATACAGGCTCCACAGTGAACTATAAGGGCGTATTTTTTTATGTCATCTGTAAAAGTTGATCCTGCGGAGTATTCAAACTCTAGCTGCTTAGCAGTTCTCTGACGTAGCCACCTTGGTATCTTCACACTACCAATATCATCTGATTGTTTATGATGTGTACACCCTTCTGCTATTAAAACCCGATCTCCGTCCTTGAGCTTTTCGATGGCTTTAGCACCTTTAATGAATTCTGTTAAATCTCCCTTTTGTCTAGCAAAAAGAATAGAAAATGACGTCATTAAAATATCTTTGGGAGTATCTGCCGCAACCTTTAAAAACACCTGTGAATCCGTTATGACCAGCTTTGGCTTTTTAGCTAGATTACTTAAGGTTTCTCTCAGTTCGTATTCCTTAGTTACAATCGCCATAGCATCACTTTCTAGGATGTCTCTTATGGTCTGTTGCTGTGGAAGGATAAGCCGGCCCTTGGGAGCTGCCTTATCGATGGGTGTAACCAGTACCACAAAATCACCGGGGCTAATTAAATCGCCCACAATTTTAAACTTATATTCATCTTCTGGGATAACTAAGATGATAGCCTGCTTTAATTCTTTGATTCCCTGCTTGTTGAGCGCTGACATTGCAACTACCGGAAGGTCTAGTGTTTCTTGAAGACTTGTTGCTATTATTTCTGGGTCACTATTTACCAAGGTATCAAGCTTATTTAAAACAACGATAATGGGCTTCTTCTTTTCCTTGAACTTATCAATAATAAACTGATCATCGTCCTTGATTCCTACCTTGATATCGACGATAAGTAGGGCCACATCGGCAATATCTAGAACCTCCAAGGTCTTCCTTATCCTGAGCTCTCCTAATTCGCCTACATCATCTAAGCCCGCTGTATCGATGATCACACACGGTCCTATCGGTAGTATTTCCATTGCTTTAAAGACCGGGTCAGTTGTTGTGCCTCTCACTTCTGATACTATAGCTGTTTCCTGGCCTGTGATGGCATTGATTACGCTGGATTTCCCTGCATTCCTCTTGCCAAATAACGCCAGATGCACTCTCACACCTCTAGGCGCTTCATTTAAGCTCATCTCTGTCCCTCCCTCCCCAAGGTCATTTTTCTGGAAAACCAACTATGCCAGGTATCCCAGGTTTTGTGACTTCCAATGGATTCAAAATCTCCTCAATCCTAGAATTGGAAAAAACATGTTCTTCCTTTAATATGTCTCTTATTGTCTTATCTTGTTCTAAGGCTTTTTTAGCTATATCAGCGGCTCGATCATATCCAATATGATGAATTAGCGCGGCAGCCAGCACCGCTGACTTCTCAAGATTTTCTTGGCATTTTTTTAGATTTGGAGTAATTCCCTCAATACACTTCTCCCTAAATATTGTCACTCCATTATCTAAAAGCTCTAGTGATTCCAACAAACATTCTGCGATAAGAGGCATAAAGGCGTTGAGTTCAAGCTGCCCTGCAGAGGCAGCCATCGTAATAGCATAGTCATTGGCCATAACTCTCATGGCAACTTGACCAATCATCTCTGGTATCACCGGGTTCACCTTACCCGGCATAATAGTTGACCCGGCCTGCATCTGAGGGAGCACTATTTCTCCGAACCCTCCTCTAGGACCTGAAGAGAGCAATCTTAAATCATTGGATATTTTCAAAAGATTCGTGCTGCAGGCTTTTAAGAGTCCGGAGACTTCTACAAAAACGTCATTATTTTGGGTTATATCCATAGGATAGTCGGACCTAGCCAAACCTAATCCTGTTAGCTCCTGAATGGTATCTGTGATCATAAAGATGTACTTGTTAGAAGCATTGACCCCCGTACCGATGGCAGTCCCCCCAAGATTTATTTGTCTCAAGCGTTCTTCTCCCTTATACACTCTCCATCGGTCTCTTTCTATGGCCTTGGCATACGCACCAAATTCCTGTCCGAGCATCATTGGTAATGCATCCATAAGCTCTGTCCTGCCAAGTTTAAGCACATCACTGAACTCATTTTCTTTTCTCTGCAGGGCTTCCTGAAGTTCTGCAAGCGAAAGACTCAACTTCCTGAGCCTATGAATCGACGTAATTCTCAGTGCTGTTGGATAAACATCATTAGTGGATTGAGACATGTTAACATCATTTAAAGGATGTACAAGGTCATAGTCGCCTTTTTTTCCTCCTAATATCTCAATCGCTCTGTTAGCAATGACCTCATTGACATTCATATTAGTTGATGTCCCTGCTCCCCCTTGAAAAGCGCTTACTACGAATTCCTGATTGAAATTTCCGGCAATAATTTCCTCACTAGCTTGGATTATGGCCTTTGCTTTATCCTCTGACAGTTGTTTCAAGCGTTTATTCACTATTGCTGCCGCTTTTTTAATCAAAGCAATTTCATAGATCAGCTTGAGATTGACATTTCTTGAGCCTAGATCGAAGTTTTCTTGAGCTCGTTTTGTGTTTATACCATAAAAGCTAGTTTCAGGGATTTTCCTCTCTCCGATCTGATCCTTTTCAATTCTAAAGTTCACCTTATCGCCTCCAAGGGATTCCCTCCACGTATCTTCATTATGGTATTTTTACCAATGTACTAGTCACTTAATCATGGCAATTGGCTAGTCCAAAGAAGGCTATTAGAAACGGAAATCCCGCTTTCCCTGCTTAATGTCGTTCAAATGTTCTAGGGCAATTGTTCTAACCTTGTCATTGGGTATGCGGGGAAGCTCTCCTTCGATCACCACTTCACCCTGTTTCTTGGTATCTAGCGAAGCATAATCCTCCAAATATTCTTTTAGTGTCATCAAAGCATTTGGCTGACAGCAGTTTAAAATCTGACCTGACTTTACAAGTTTCATAAAACGATCACCAGTACGTCCCTCTCGATAGCAAGCGGTGCAGAAGCTTGGTATATAGCCAAGCCCCAAGAGCCAGTTTACAATCTCATCCAAGGTTCGAGTGTCGCTTACTTCGAATTGCGCAGAGTTATCGTCCAGTGCTTCCGGCTCATCATATCCGCCAACAGTTGTTCTTGAGCCTCCACTTATCTGGGATATGCCTAATGCCAGCACATGTTCGCGAGTTATTTTCGATTCACGAGTGGAAATAATCATGCCCGTATAAGGAACGGCAATACGAATAATAGCCACAATTTTCTCAAAAATTTCATCCGAGATGCCATCTGAAAAGGTTTCTGGGTCGATATCATCCGCGGGGCGAATGCGAGGTACGCTGATGGTATGTGGGCCCACTCCTATAGCTTCCTCTAAATGCTCCGCATGCATTAGCAAGCCGACAAAGTCATAACGGTGCATGTTTAGGCCGAACAAAACTCCGATTCCCACATCGTCAATACCGCCTTCCATGGCACGATCCATAGCCTCGGTATGATATTCGTAGTCATGCTTTGGTCCTGTGGGGTGCAACTCCTCGTAGCTTTTCTTGTTATAGGTTTCTTGAAACAGGATGTAGGTACCGATGTCTGCTTCCTTGAGCTTACGATAATTCTCCACGGTTGTTGCAGCAATGTTAACATTGACGCGGCGAATAGCACCGTTTTTATGGGTAATACCATAAATAGTCTTCATACTCTCCAGCACATATTCAATGGGACTGTTCACAGGGTCTTCTCCTGTTTCTAAAACCAAGCGCTTATGTCCCATATCCTGCAAGGCGATAACCTCTCGCACAATATCTTCTTGCGAGAGCTTTTTACGGGATATGCTTTTATTCTTATGATGATAAGGACAGTACACGCAGCCGTTTATGCAGTAGTTTGAAAGATATAGAGGAGCAAACATAACAATACGTTTGCCATAAAGTTTCTGCTTAATCTCCTTTGCCAGTTTGAACATTTTCTCTATTTCATCGTCCAAATCACATTCCAACAGAACAGCAGCCTCTCGATGAGTTAAGCCCTTACCATCTTTGGCACGTTCTATCAGGCGATCGATCAGTTCACGATTTCCTTTGTTTTCCTGTGCATAGGTAAGGGTTGCCATAATTTCATTGTCATCAATAAACTCCGTTGCCTTTTTCGACTTACAATCATACATAGCGTAAACTCCTTTTTAAGGGCAGACTGAAAGTTTTCCCAAAAAAATTCAGTCCTCCACTTTCTTAGTTAATGCTGATTTAACATTAACGCCTTGAATCTTCCCTAATTTACCCGTCATCGCACTTATTTCATCGGAGGTCCCCTCCACGATCAAGGAAATAATAGATATGCCCCTTTCCGGCCTAGGAATTCCCATTCTTCCGACTATAATGCCAGCCAATTCATGCAACGTTTCATTAACCCTCTTGGCACTTTCAAACTCTTCAATCACAATGCCTACGACGCCTATTCTCTTCTCCATGTTCTATGTTCCTCCAAAAATAAGGAGCCTTCTACAATAGCAAGAAGGCTCCTTAGCAATTTAATCCTTCTCCTTTTGCTCAGAATAATCCTCACAATCAGGTAACAGTTTTATGGATCCACCATACCGGATACCTCCAGTACAACAGATATATCCATGTTTATTATGATTATGATTAATATCTAGTAAGCTAAAAAACTACAAAGACAATGTCCCTTACCTTACTAGGGTAAATGACTATATTTTCTTTCGACCCGTATAGCTGGTATGCAGTAATTGATGCGCTCTTTTACCATAGGGTTCGCCCAAATAGTCTTTATACAGTCCTAAGATAGCCAAATTTTCGTGTGACTTGCGCAACGGCTTGGCGCGATCTTCGCGGTAAATGGCTGCAGCTCGGGCGGCAATAATTTCCATGTTTCCATGGTGATAGGGTTGCCCGCCGCCGCCAATGCACCCACCTGGACAGGCCATAATTTCAATCACGTCATAATTGATTTCCCCAGCTTGTATTTTCTCCAGAACAGCACGAGCATTGCCCAAACCATGGATGACTGCAATGCGATAATCGTGTCCAGCTATGGGGATAACCGCTTCCTTAATGCCATCCATTCCACGGAGAGACTCAAACTCTACTTTCTCTAAAGTTTCACCAGTTAGCACCTCGTATGCCGTACGCAGAGCAGCCTCGAGCACTCCACCTGTGGCTCCAAAGATTACAGCAGCACCGGTTGATTCTCCTAAGGGATGATCAAATTCTTGGTCTTTAAGGTGATCAAAATGGATACTAGCTTCACGAATCATGCGAGCAAGTTCTCGAGTGGAAATGACAATGTCCACATCCGCGATTTCTCCACTCTGAGCAAGTTCAGGACGGGCCGCTTCGTATTTCTTGGCGACACAGGGCATGACCGAAACAACCGTCATATTTTTCGGATCAACCCCCAATGTTTTAGCATAATAGCTTTTGATTAAGACTCCTAACATTTCATGGGGGGATTTGCAAGTTGAGGGAATATCCAATAGATCAGGGAATTGATGCTCAAAGAATTTGACCCAGGCGGGGCAGCAACTGGTGAGAAGCGGTAGACGACCCCCATGTTGGATGCGGTGAACAAGCTCCGTGGCTTCCTCCATAATCGTCAAGTCAGCGGCAAAATCCGTATCAAAAACGCGGTCAAAACCAAGCCTCCGAAGAGCACCGACCATTTTGCCCGTGACAATCGTCCCAGGTTCTAAGCCGAAGCATTCTCCAAGAGCGACCCGTACGGCAGGTGCTGTTTGTACGACTACAAATTGGTCGGGATCGTTGAGGGCTTTCCAAACTTTGTCCACTTGATCCAGCTCAGTCAAAGCGCCCGTGGGGCATACTGCGATACATTGTCCGCAGAACGTGCAAGCGGTTTTGCTCAGCGGTAAATCAAAAGCGGTTTTAATGACCGTTTCAAAACCTCGCCCTACTGCAGAGTATACGCCGACTGTCTGAACATCATTACACATGGTCTCACAACGTCGACAACGAATACATTTATTAGGATCCCGGACGATAGAGAAACTAGAGTGGTCAATTTCAAACTCAGATTGGACGCCTTCGTAGCTAATGGCCCGTACCCCTAATTCCGCCGCAAGTCTTCTCAGCTCACAATCCATGTTTTTAGCACAGGTTAAACAGGATTTGGGATGGTCAGAAAGTAGAAGTTCCACCATAGCCCGTCTCGCCTGGATAGCACGTAGGGAATCAGTTTTAACCACCATACCGCTTGCTACGGGCGTTGAACAAGATGAGGCCAGATTACGTCGACCTTCGACTTCGACCATACACACTCGGCAAGAAGCAATGTTATTATTATAATGCATTTCATTTAGTTTCAGATAGCATAAGGTTGGAATGTCTATGTTTATCGTTCGGGCGGCGTCTAAGATGGTCATTCCCTCGGGCACTTTAAGGGATATATCGTTGATCGTTAGCTGTATATCCATTTTGAATCCTCCTTCAGGGGTACCTTAATGGTGGATAATGGCGCCGGTGACACGGCATTGTTCCATGCAGGCCCCACATTTTAGGCAACGTTCTTGGTCAATAACATGGATCTTCTTGAGAGATCCAGTGATACAGTTCATAGGACATTTCTTGACGCAAAGGGTACACCCTACGCATTTATCGGTAATTTCATATCTCAGCAAGCTCTTACACACGCCAGCAGGGCAGGTTTTATCGACGATATGGGCAATGTATTCATCCCGGAAATACTTCAGAGTAGAAAGGATAGGATTGGGGGCACTCTGTCCGAGCCCGCAAAGAGCAGTATCCTTGATAATATGGCAAAGTTTCTCCATTTTATCTAAGTCCTCTAACGTGCCAGTGCCTTCCGTGATCTTGGTCAAGATTTCATGCAGACGTTTGGTACCGACCCGACAAGCTGTGCAACGCCCACACGATTCATCCATTGTGAATTCTTGAAAAAACTTGGCAATATTGACCATGCAATCATCTTCATCCAAGACGATGAGCCCTCCAGAGCCCATCATGGAGCCAATGGCAGTTAAGGACTCATAATCAATAGGGGTGTCTAAATATTTTGTAGGAATACAGCCTCCAGAGGGGCCTCCTGTTTGTGCCGCTTTGAACGTCTTATGCTGCTTAATCCCTCCGCCAATGTCAAAGATAATTTTGCGAAGGGTTGTCCCCATAGGGACTTCCACAAGCCCAACATTATTAACTTTTCCAGCTAAAGCAAATACTTTTGTTCCTTTGCTTTTTTCCGTGCCAATTGCTGAAAACCAATTGGCTCCCTTTAAAATAATAGGAGGAATATTGGCTAATGTCTCCACATTGTTAACACATGTTGGTTTACCCCATAGCCCTTTCTGGGCGGGAAATGGAGGTTTGACGGTAGGTTCCCCACGAGCGCCCTCGATAGAATGGATCAGTGCCGTCTCTTCACCGCAGACAAAGGCCCCGGCGCCGTATTTCAGCTGAATGTCAAAGCAGAAATCACTACCTAAAATAGCTGTTCCCAGTAGCCCGTATTCCCGAGCTTGTGCAATAGCCACTTGTAAACGATGAATGGCCGCAGGGTACTCTGCCCGGACGTAGATAAATCCCTCGGAAGCTCCAATCGCAGAGCCCGCGATAAGCATTGCCTCTAGAACGCTATGGGGGTCGCCTTCTAAGACAGAACGGTCCATAAACGCACCGGGATCCCCTTCATCTGCGTTACAAATGATATAACGTTGATCTGCTTGACTTTTACGTGTAAATTCCCATTTTAGGCCAGTTGGAAAACCAGCGCCACCACGTCCCCTTAGCCCACTTTCTTTAAGGACGTCTATGACCTCAAGAGGAGTCATGCGGAAAAGAACTTTGGCTAAGGCTTGATAGCCATCGGCAGCAATATATTCCAAAATATTTTCCGGGGCAATATAGCCAACGTTACGTAAAGCAATCTGAAGTTGACCATCATAAAAGGGCAGATTAGTAGCAAAACGTTCTTTAGTATTCGGATCCATGTAGAGAAGACGCTCTACCTGATTTCCCTGGATAAAGTGCTCTTCAACAATGGTTGGGACGTCTTCAGCTGAAACCTCACAATAGGTTACGTTATCAGGATGAATCTCTATCATAGGACCCTTTTCGCAAAAGCCAAAACAGCCAGGTTGAAATACTTTAACTTGTTCAGATAATCCCAGGCGGTTCAGTTCTTCTTCCAATAGTTCAGCGATTCGGGGACTATCTGAGGAATGGCAACCGGGTCCTCCGCAGACCATAACGTGTCTAATTAGTCCTTGCGCGTTCTTAGTGCTAACCGATTCAGCAACGCGACGTGTTTCAATGAGCTTGAGGCTTTGGGCTTTAAGGGCATTCAATGCATCGGTATTTTTCAGTTTCATATGGCTTTTCCCTTCCTTCGAAGCGTTGATTTTTCTGGCTTAACTTTCCGGGCGGTACTTTGCCAGGACCTCGTTAATTTCCTGAGCCTCGTGCATGCGTCCATGCACTTTGCCGTCGACGATCATGACTGGGGCAAGACCACAGGCTCCAACGCAGCGCAGCGTTTCTAAAGTAAAGAGATTATCTGGAGTAGTTTCTCCAGCTTTAATTTTTAGCTGATTTTCAAGTTCATCTTTTAATTTATCGCCACCTCGTACAAAACAGGCAGTACCCATACATACATTAACAACATGTTCTCCCCTGGGTATCATGGTGAAGAATGAGTAGAAGCTCACAACTCCATAGACTTTAGCAGACGGTATATCGAGTTTCTGCGCGATATGCCACTGTACATTATCAGGAAGATATCCATATATTTCTTGAGCATAATGCAGGATTCCAATCAAGTTTTCTTTTTTATAAGGTAAGCCATCGATATAGTCATCGAGTTTTTGAGCAAATTCATTGGGCGAAGCGCTGTTACACATGGAACTCCTCCTTTAATTAAGTAAAGATTTAAGGCTTCGTTTACACCCTCCTCTTACTCGTTTTATAAAACAATTTGTGTACCCTCTTAATCTAGTTTATCTCCCTTGACACAAGGTGTCGTGCTTATGAAGATAAAAAAAGTATTAAGTGAATAAAGAAAATACATTGAAATGTATAACTAATTAAAATTGTTGTAAATTTAATAAAACTATAAATAAAAAAAGGCTCTCAAGAGAGCCTTTTACAATGGGATAAATAACTTAACAGGTCTTCCTACAGTACCATATTTTTGTTCTGACTTTAATAACCCGCGCTGTTCTAGAAATTCAAGGTAGCGTCGTACAGTGACTCTAGTCATCTGAACGCCTTCCGCCACCTCCTCTACAGAAATAGGGCGGTGAGTTGCTTGCAAGAATTGAATTATCTGTCCGAGAGTGGCTTTACTTAACCCTTTCGGCAGCGCTTCATCTCCACTACACCAAGGAGTATCCATTCTGTTCATTGGCTTAGTCTTACTAACAATCGCATTATTGAGGGTTAACTCAGTTATTGCTAGGACCTTCTCAGGATTCGTAATGACGGCCAAGTTGATTTTCTCTTTTAGACCTTGGATCTGCTCTATCATTTGGTTAAAGGCATCCTCAAGCTCCCCAATTTCTTTGGTGGTAGAAACATCAATTTTCTGTGTAAGTTTTCCCGTTGCTACCTCCTTAGTTCCTGCCACGATATTCTGTAAGGGATCGATGATAACTCTTTGAATAGAAAACCAGGTGAACAGGGCTACCAAGATGGTTAATGCCAAGCCTAGTTCCGCCATTGTAATTAAAGTTCGAGTAATATTTTCCCATTCATAGGCATGGGAAATCCCTACGTAAAAAATTCCAATTATGTTCCCATTTTCAGCACGTAATGGGACATATCCCGTTTGGTACCATTGGCCAACTACGTTCGCCTTCCCTACATAAGTGTGGCCATCTTTCAGTACTTCCTGGGCTACATTACCTGAAACCTTAGTACCAATTGCACGTTCGCCGTTTGAATTAAGGATGGTGGTCGCTGCCCGCGTCTCCCCAAGAAATATCGTTACAGTATCCCCCGTGAGACGGGATAGATGATCAACTAATTCATTATTGAGACTAATCTTAGTAGGGCCTTTATATAGGCCACCGTCTTGCACATACCAAGGGCCTGGATGTTTAGTATCAATTAATTCTCCACAGGTTGCCAAATCTGTCTGCACCTTGATCACCGCGACAGCCTCAGCGCGATCTTTCATATAAAACCCAAGAACTACTATAAAGCAAGCCCCCAGTAAAACGAGCGAACCCAAGATCAGTCTGAGTATATGATGTTTGAGCGAGCGCACAAATTCACTTCTTTCGTCAACTTTAATACCTCACCAACGGTAGAGTTTTCCTTTCCCTAACGAAATCGTTTTTTGTTTCTAAGTTCAAGAAATCAGCGAGGTCGTTTTTGATTTGACTCATCACGCCTAAGTTCATCCCGAATTGTTCCAGCTGATTGATAATTGCTCGATTAACCCCTCCTAAGATTCCTCCTCATCCTTTATAGGATAAGTTTAACATACATTTCTAAATTCCTTCTATCTGGAAAACTTTTTTCATAAATTCCACTTTGACTTGTTATTTTCTTTCGTTTGAGTCAGACAAGGAGGTATGTATCCAGAGGCCCGATGACAGAGGCCAGAGATCAGAAAGGAATACCCCAATCTGATACCATCCGGTTTCTGACCTCTGACTTCTGGGTTTTAGGTGAATATGCCGATGCAGTATGACACAAAATAGACTGGCATCTGACTGGTTATTTTTTTGAATGTGCCTTAGACCATACTCGAGTAAATTCATCATCTATAACAAAATGGGAAAAGGTATAAATACCCGTAGTAATGTGCCTGGCAGTGAACCACATGCTGATTGGCAACAACACGCCGCCGGGGATGTCGTCCAATTTCTTCAGTGGAGCATACTAATTACCCCTCTCTTCGTGTGACCGTTAACTCAGCCCATAAGATTATACAGATATATCAGAAACGTAATCATATTGCTTTGCCTACTTTTCTAGTAAACTAAAAATGAAGCCGTGCTGGCATATTAAAGGACTACTGCCCGGTAACCGAGAAGTTATTATTGGTTGGAATATTGCACTCCAAGAAGACCTTGTTATTGGAAGTACTATAGAACTCAACCACCAAACATAACCCGTGGTTGGAGTGATGGAGGAAACAGGTGGCTCAGAAGACAATGGAATATTTGGCGTGTTTCAGAAATTATCAATTTCACCTTACAGTTATTGAACTTAGAATATCTCTCAAATGCGGTTATATCAAGGATTATATAACATGCATTGGCCTAAAAGTGTAAGGTCCATTTGAAACACGCCGAATA